>PERF01000024.1 GCA_002928495.1 Methylobacter sp.
TTAAAGTGATTTCCGAAGCCGCCCCGATACGTTTCGGCGGCCCCCAATAACCTGTGCCTCGGCTAATGTATATCCGTAGCGAATCCAGTTTTTGCAACCCGGCTACATATGGCTGTTGCAACGGCACGAAAAAGTTCCACGGCCAGAACTGGCCGCCGTGCGTGTGCCCGGAAAGTTGAAGATCAAAACCTGCGGCTAACGCCAGATTCGCCAGTCTAGGCTGATGCGATAAGAGTATTTTGACGGTATTTTGCGGACAGTTTTTAATCGCAAGTTTTGGGTCGCTGACATGGTCTTCGATAAACCGGTGCGCGGTGTAATCCGGCACGCCTGCCAAGGCCAATTGGCCGCCGTTGTGCTCGATAATCACGTGTTCGTTACATAAAACCCTTATTCCCAAATGCTGAAATTGCTTGCTCCATTCAGCCGCGCCCGAATAATAATCATGGTTGCCTAAAACCAGATAAGTGCCGTACCGGGATTTTAATTGCGCCAAAGGTTCGGTATCGGGAGCCAAATGGTTCACATCGCCATCAACCACATCGCCGGTTATCACGACCACATCGGCATTCAGTGTATTGACTCGATCAACCAAAGCTTGCACATAATCGCCTTTGATGGTCGGGCCGATATGAATATCGCTTAATTGCACAATTTGAAAGTTTGCTAATTCAGCTGAAAGATTCGCTAACGGAATTTGAACAGATTTTATGTTAGCGAGTCTTCGCGCGTTAACATAGCCAACAAGTGAGGCCAAAAAAGCTGACGCTACACAAACAATGGCAGAGACGGTTTTATATTCTTGAGTATTAACCGCCAGCAAAGTCAGATCGCGGATTAGCGTTAAAACAAAAAGCGATGAAAACAATCCTAAAGCGATATAACCGGCAAAGCGGATACGGTCTGCAAGGGATTTATATGGGAGCGGTTTGCGGGCGTTCCGGCAGTTAAGAATCAAAACAAAGATCACGGTTAAAACCGTAGCCGCAAAACAGGCTACGGATTTAGTTAAGTTCAGGTCGGGGATGATTCTTACGGCAATGTAAATATGCAAAACGCCTATGATTGAGACGATTTTTAAAATGGCTTTATTGAAATAGCGCTGTCTTTTAGATTCTGAGCTTTGCATGCACTCAGTTTACTTGATTTTACCGAGTCTCACTGCTGTCGTTTCAATTCATCTCAGATTGGCTATCCCGCATGAATACAGGTCGCCCATCACGAAGGAAAGCAGCAGTGAGCAAGCCTGGTGGTATTGAGTGATTTAAGTGCTCACTTTACATGACCTTAACATGCGCAATAAAACACCCTGTGGGTAAAGCCCCGATATTATTCTAGCCTTTATAAGCATTTATCCGTGTCAGTTCACGACTGAGGTTACATGAAATATTGACATCTCAATCCGGCTTATAGCTGTCGGTAATTACAACCCACTCTTCAAACTCGCCTCAATAAACATATCCAGATCGCCGTCCAACACTGCTTGCGGGTTGCCGGTTTCGACGTTGGTGCGCAGGTCTTTGATGCGGGATTGGTCCAGCACATACGAGCGAATCTGGCTGCCCCAGCCGATGTCGGATTTAGTGTCTTCCAACGCTTGTTGGGTTTCCGAACGCTTGCGCATTTCCAGCTCGTACAGCTTGGCTTTGAGTTGCTTCATGGCGGTATCCCGGTTTTTGTGTTGCGAGCGGTCGTTTTGGCATTGCACGACGATATTGGTCGGAATATGGGTGATACGCACGGCCGACTCGGTACGGTTGACGTGCTGGCCGCCTGCCCCGCTGGCGCGGTAAACGTCAACCCGCAAATCCGCCGGGTTGATGTCGATTTCGATATTGTCGTCGATTTCCGGGGACACGAAAACCGAGGCAAACGAGGTGTGGCGGCGGTTGCCGGAGTCGAACGGTGATTTTCTCACCAAGCGGTGCACGCCGGTTTCAGTTCGCAGCCAGCCGAAGGCGTATTCGCCTTCAAAGCGGATGGTGGCGCTTTTGATGCCGGCCACATCGCCGTCGGATTCTTCAATCAATTCGGTTTTAAAGCCGCGGCGCTCGCCCCAGCGCAAATACATGCGTTCTATCATGGACGCCCAATCCTGGGCTTCGGTGCCGCCGGAGCCGGCTTGAATGTCCAAAAAAGCATTGCAGGCATCGGTTTCGCCGGAGAACATACGGCGGAATTCCAGATCACCGACTTGCTTTTCGTAGTCGTTTAAATCTTGTGCGACGGTGTCGACAGTGCTTTCGTCGTTTTCTTCCACCGCCATTTCCAGTAGTTCTTCGGCGTCGCTTAAGCTGCGCTCTAAAGAAGCTAAGGTGTTGACCACGATTTCCAGCTGAACACGCTCCTTACCTAAAGTTTGTGCGTGCTCGGGGTTGTCCCAAATCTTCGGATTTTCCAGTTCGCGTAAGACCTCGACTAAGCGCTCGCTTTTGGTGTCAAAGTCAAAGATACCCCCTAAGCGATTGGCTTCGGCTTTTGAGATCGGCTATTTTGTTTTTAATCGGATTAATTTCTTGCATGCGGTTTCAACGTCTAAACGATTCAGCTTGTGAAAAACCGGCAATTATATACGATTCAAAGCATTGAAACAGTGCGGTTATTTTTTAGCGATAACCAGCAGGCCGGCAATAATGAATGCCGCGCCGACAATAATTCTTAACGTGATAACTTCTTTAAGTAACAGCCAAGCCAGCACAATGGCAACTACAACGCTGCCCTTGTCGATTAAGGCGATGCTGGCGACATCGCCGATTTTCAAGGCTTTATAGTAGAAAATCCAGGATAGCGTGGTGGTCAGGCCGGACAACCCCAACCAGAACAAATTGTGGCGGCTGATTGTAGCCCAGTCTTGTGCCGGCACTGCCAGCCAGGCAAACGCGAACACCATAACCGCTACGAAAATTGTGCGTAAGGTTAATCCCAGTTCGCCGGAGATATTGGCCAGACCGATTTTGGCAATTACGGAGGTAAAGCCTGCGAAGATCATCG
Source organism: Methylobacter sp. (assembly GCA_002928495.1). Taxonomy (GTDB): domain Bacteria; phylum Pseudomonadota; class Gammaproteobacteria; order Methylococcales; family Methylomonadaceae; genus WM-3-3. Next base: position 2,992 of record PERF01000024.1, read on the forward strand.
ACAATACCGCGTAAATCAGCCATTTTTCCATGCTTTGCCGCTTTAGTTCGGATTAGTCCCAGCGGGCATCGCGCACTTGCAGCATGCCGTTTTCAATGCGTGTGGGAAAGATAGCGACAGCTTCATACGCAGGCGGCGATTTAACCGCGCCGGTTTTAATGCAAAAGCGTGCGCCATGGCGGGGGCAGATAATCTCGTTGCCTTCCAGCTCTCCGCTGGCGATTTCCGCACCATCATGCGTGCAAACGTCTTCGATGGCATAGAATTCACCGCCTAGATTAAACACCGCGATTTCAGTCCCGTCGACCTCGAATACCGTATGTTCACCATCGGCCAGCGCGGTGGCAGCTATCACATTGACCCAATCGGACATGGTTACCTCAAATACACATCATAACGTAATAATTTACCTTGAAAGCTCTCGTGGGGTTTGCCGCCCAGAGGCTCGGCATAATCAGGGCTTTTTACCACAACCCGTTTGCCCGCGGTTTGCATAGCAGCTTCAAACAGTTTGTCTTTATCTTCATCATCGCCTAATAAGTCGCGTAATACCAGCATGGATTTTTTGGCCAGAGCTGATTTTTTGCGTTTGGGCGGGAACATAGGGTCCAGATAAATACAATCCGGCGGCTGTGGTAATCGGCTCAACAACTCGATAGCATTCCCGGTCGATAGTGCCGGGGGAACGAGTTTTAGCCGTTGCATCCAATCGAGCTGGGCCAACCTATTAAAGCCGTCGGCCAGCAAGGCCGCCATCACCGGCGAACGCTCCATACAAGTTAATTGATAACCCATGCGGAAAATATGCAAGCTGTCCTGCCCCCAGCCCGTAGTGGCATCGACCACGGTTTTGTTTTACGCCCCAAGGCCTTGGCCAGACTGCCGTCTTTGGGCGCAGGCCAGGAGCGTTGTTCGCCGGGACGCGGTTCAACTTCCACGTATAAACCGCCTTTTTTAAGGTGTTCAAAATCCAGAAGTTTCAAACAGCCGTCACGCCAAGCCAGCCAAAAATTTTCCGGGGCTGGATTGAGCTCATGTGTTTGCTGAAGCGGAATCGCCAGCGTATCGGCTAATTGCCGGCAAGCGGCCATGGAATCCAAACTCTCACAAAGTACGGCCAGTTTGCCGTGATAATGCGGTTGCTGCTGCGGCACTAAGGCCATTACTGAGGCTGTTTGGGATTGATTGACAGTGTATTTTGCGGGTTTTCCATCAAAAAATACGGATCGTCGTCGGCGATTATGTTCCAGCCGTTGCGCTCGTAAAAGCGTTTGGCCCGTGAATTGACTTTAAAAACCCTTAGCCGCAAGGTTCTACCGTGGTTTTGTGCTTTTTGGCGGATTTCCGACAAAATTTGCGTGCCTATACCCATGGACTGAACTTCCGGTTTCAGTATCAACATACGCAGATAATCGCTTTGCCTATCGGCGTGTTTTAGCTGGAAGTAACCGATTAGCCGGGCTTCGCGGTTTTCCAGCACATAGGTTGCAGAAGTTTTTAAACTTTGGTGGAATTCTTTATCCTGCCAAGCCGGATCCCACCCCCAGACTTTGTCGATATAGGTTTTCATACCGTCTTCGTAGCATTGTCTCAGGATAAACCGGTCGCAACTGCGAGCCATGCGGGCGGAGATTTTGCCGATTGCGCTGTCTATGCGTAGAAACGGCTTATTCAGTAGAAACCGAAGCAACTTCATTTTTAAGTGCCGCATCCAAAGTGTGCCAAGCCAGCGTTGCGCATTTCACGCGTGCAGGATAGTCACGCACGCCCGCCAGCACGGCCAGTTTGCCGATCGCTTCCAACTGTAACTCTTCGGTTTTACCGGTAGTCATATCGTGAAAGGTTTTAAACAGCGCTTCCGCCTCGGCTTCGGTTTTACCCTTGATGATTTCCGTCATCAAGGAGACCGATGCAGTGGAGATGGCGCAGCCGGAACCTTGAAAACTGGCATCATCAATAGTATCGCCCGACATTTTTAAAAACAACGTCAAACGATCGCCGCACAACGGGTTAAAGCCTTCCACCTTACGGTCGGCGTTGTCGATGACCCGGAAGTTACGCGGGTTGCGGTTATGGTCGAATATAACCTCTTGATAGAGGTCGCGTAGATCTTCAAACATACATAAATCTCTAAGGTTTTGTTCCGAGTAAAAATGGGGATGTAGTTCTTCCAAGTTAAGCAACTATCAAGCCAAACTCAGATATTTTGGCTAAAATATGCTTTGCAGTTAAGCGTTTTAATTTCGGCACACAGTCGCCATTTCGTAATTGATGATTATGGGCGGGTTAGGCGCAAAACCTAATTCCGCAAGTTCTTCACCTTCTAAATGAAGACTAATCGCTTCTCGCAAGCTGGCAGTAACATCATCTAAACTTTGCCCTTGGGTGACAATGGGTAATTCAATACACTCAGCAATAAAACCTAATTGATCTCTTTGGTGAAGGTGAGCTTTGATGGTATAGAACATTACATTGGCCTAATTAAAAACGTTCTAATAACGCTATTTTTATCCCTATTTGTAAAGAATTGTTTGATCTCTTACAAAGGGTTTGGATAAGTTGTTTAAGTATTTAATCATTCCGCTTAATAACATTACCCGAAAACGTCAATCAATCCTTTTATTCCGTTCATCAGAATATCAATTTCTTCCCGCGTATTATACATGGCAAAAGACGCTCTGGCGGTGGCGGGAACCTGGTAAAAATCCATCACCGGCATGGCGCAGTGGTGCCCTGCCCGTATGGCTATGCCTAAGCTGTCCAACATGGTGCCGATGTCATGCGGATGGATTGTCCAGCACGAAAGACAAAATCGCGCCTTTGTCCGCAGCCGTGCCGATAATGTTCAAGCCTTTGATTTTGGAGGCCTGTTCGGTGGCGTAAGCTAAGAGTTCCGCTTCATATTCGGCAATTGCCTGCATGCCGATGGTATTCAGGTAGTCGATGGCCGCACCCAAGCCGATTACGTCGGCGATGCTGGGTGTGCCGGCTTCAAATTTGTGCGGTAACCCTGCGAAGGTGCTGCCCTCAAAACTTACGGTACGGATCATGTCACCGCCACCTTGGTAAGGCGGCATGGCTTCCAGTAACGCTTGTTTGCCGTAAAGTACGCCGATGCCGGATGGACCGTACAGTTTATGGCCTGAGAATACATAAAAGTCACAATCCAGTGCGGTAACATCGACGGGCATGTGGGGCGTAGCCTGAGCACCGTCCAGCAAAACCGGGATATTTTTAGCATGCGCGGCGGCAATGATTTTTTCAACCGGATTGATTGTGCCCAGCGCATTGGACATGTGCGCAACAGAAACGAGTTTGGTTTTAGCGGTCAGCAGGGCTTCAAATTCCGCATAGATCAGTTCCCCGGCATGATTTATCGGTGCAACTTTTACTTGCGCGCCGGTTTGTTCGCACAGCATTTGCCAGGGCACAATGTTGGAATGATGTTCCATGGCGGTAATGAGGATTTCATCACCTGCTGTTAGGTTGGCTTTACCGTAAGTTTGGGCTACCAGATTTATCGCCTCGGTAGCGCCACGTACAAAGATGATTTCCTTGCTGCTGGCGGCATTGATAAAGTTTTTGATGGCTTCGCGCGCACCCTCGTATTGATCGGTTGAGCGTACGCTCAACGTATGCACGCCCCGGTGAATATTGGCGTAATCATGCCGGTACAAGTGGCTGATACGGTCAATGACGGCATTCGGCTTTTGGCAGCTGGCGGCATTGTCCAGGTAAACCAGGGGTTTGTTGCGGATTTGTTCTGCCAAAATGGGGAAATCCGCACGAATTTTGTCTATCGGAAAGTTGGTTTTGATTAAAGCTGCCATAGATTTTCTGTTAATATTAAAACTGCTGCAAAGTGATTCTTAATACATTATTTGCTTTTAATTGCACGGGTTTGATTGCTTATGTCCACGGTTAATCCTAAAAAACACCTGACCAACTTGAACGAATGGCGCAGATTAGGCGAAGCCAATATTTTTTCCCCGGACAGCCGTGTTGAACTGATCAATGGAGAAATTTTGGATATGTCGCCAATTGGATTTAATCATTCGGGTCATATAAATCGGCTTGTTAAAATTTTTTCGAAAATAATTCCTGAAGAGATTATTCCTAGCATTCAAAATCCTCTCCAACTTGGCGATCTATCCGAACCGGAACCCGATTTCATGCTGTTAAAGCCGAGTTCCGATTGTTATAGCTCGCGGCATCCGGTCGCCGATGATGTTCTTTTGTTGATTGAAGTTGCCGATACTTCGCTGGCTTTCGATCAAACCGAAAAACTCAAGCTTTATGCTTTACACGGCATTGCGGAATACTGGGTGCTAAATTTAAACGACAATTGCCTTGAGGTTTATCGCGAGCCTTTCGGCGAATCCTACGCCGAAAAAACGACTTTGCGTTCAGGCGATAGCATCAACTTGTCGCAAATTCCGGAACTCATCATCCCGGTCGGCACAATTTTATAACCAGTCCTGATCCACCCCTTGCTGGGGGAAACGCGCCAAAACCTGAGCCAACACCAAACCATGCAGGTTATTAATGCCGACTTTATCGACCATTTCATTGGCGAAAGCAAAAGTCAGCATGTTGCGCGCGGTTTCTTCATCCACGCCACGGGATTGCAGGTAGAATACCGATTTTTCATCCAATTGCCCTACTGTCAAGCCGTGGCCGCATTTGACGTCATCGGCATAAATTTCCAATTGCGGTTTAGTGTCGATTTCAGCATCTTCCGATAACAATAGATTACGGTTGTTCATATCGGAATCGGTTTTTTGCGCCTGCTCAGCCACCACTACCCGGCCTTGAAACACACCTCTGGCCCTGCCGTCCAACACGCCTTTGTATAATTGCCGGCTGGTGGCGTACGGATGCAAATGGTTAATGCGGGTATGGTTATCGATATGCTGGCGTTTGACGCCAAGATACAGGCCATTGAGTTCGCATTCCGCACCCTGCCCCATATCAACTTGTAAATCGGTACGCGCGAGCAGGCCGCCTAAAGCGAAATTATGCTGAGTTAAGCGGGCATCCCTGGCTTGCCGGATATATATGCCGCCAAAGTGATACGCTTTTTCCGACTCGGTTTGCAATTTACACGAAGTCAATTCCGCATTGGCGCCGAGAAAAACTTCAGTGACGGCGGCTGTTAAATACGCATTATCCGGGTTAGTGCCGTAAAAAAGCTCGGCCACTTGCGCTTGCGCTTGGTCTTCGATGATTACCATACTGCGCGTGGTCGCCATGGCATCGGCTTCGGTGACCACATGCACCATTTGTATAGGTTTGGATAAAACCTGTTTGGCCGGTACGCGAATGTAGACGCCGTCGCTAAACCACGCGCTGTTAAAAGCGATAAAGTTATGCTCGGAATTCTTTACCGCCAACCCTAAATGCTGTTCTATTGTGCTCGCTTCAGCCGAAGCCAAAGCGTCGGCCATACTGCTGATAACGGTTCCGGCAGGCAAATCGTCTAAATTGGACAGTTCGGGGCAAAAATGGCCGTTAACCAGCACGGCGATCCAAGCATCGGCCAGCAGTTGGGATTGAAGCCAGGTTTTATCAACAGCACTAAAATGTGCATCAGCCTTGGGTGAAAATAATTTTTTCTCAATAGCGGAGACGTTAGTGTAACGCCAGTCTTCTTCTCGGGGTGAGGGAAAACCATGGGCCGAAAACTGTTCCAACGCGGTATTTCTAAAGTTCTGCAACCAAGGCAAATGCTGCCCCGGCAAGCCGGGCGCAAGTGTCCGGTATACGCTTAAATAAGGGTTAGTTGAGATTGCCATTAAGCTGCCACCTGATTTTCCAACCAGCTATAACCTTTTTCTTCCAACTCCAAAGCCAGCTCGGGGCCGCCGGATTTGACAATTTGCCCATGCGCCAAAACATGCACCATATCGGGTTTGATGTAATCCAACAGGCGTTGATAATGCGTAACCATGACAAACGACCGCTCCGGTGACCGCAACGAATTAACGCCTTGGGAAACAATTTTCAAGGCATCGATATCGAGTCCGGAATCGGTTTCATCAAGAATGCATAAGGCCGGTTCCAAAATAGCCATTTGCAGGATTTCGTTGCGCTTTTTCTCGCCGCCGGAAAAACCCTCGTTGACTGCCCGGTACAAAAATTTTTCATCCATGTCCAAGAGTTTGACTTTGTGTTTTACCAGGGTTAAAAAATCCATGGCATCAACTTCAGGCTGGCCATGATGTTTTCGGATCGAATTTAACGCAGCTTTCAACAAATAAATATTGCTGACGCCGGGAATTTCCACCGGGTATTGAAACGCCAGAAAAATCCCTTCCCTGGCGCGGATTTCCGGTGGCAGTTCAAGCAGGTTTTTACCTTGATAGGTTATGGAGCCCTCGGTGACTTCGTAACCGGCTTTGCCGGATAAGATATGCGACAAAGTGCTTTTCCCGGAACCATTCGGCCCCATAATGGCATGGATTTCGCCGGGCATAATTTCCAGATTAATGCCTTTTAGAATCGGTTTATCGCCCACACTGACGTGAAGATTTTTTATGCTGAGCATGTATTTTTACCTATTTTTTTAATGGGTTTAATACCCAAATCTTTACAAATTATGTTGGTCAAAATATCTTTAATTTCTGAATGTCTAGGAATCGCAGATGGCTTAACAAAACCAAGATTCCGTATTGTTGGCTATTGCGTTCTGCGTTATCTCATCTTTAAGGATATTTAATTTTTCTTCAAAATAAATAAAACGATTACCCCACCGACCCTTCCAAACTCAACCCCAGCAACGCCTGCGCTTCCACAGCAAACTCCATGGGCAGTTCTTTAAAGACTTCCTTGCAAAAACCGTTAACAATCATGGATACCGCGTCTTCCGCCGAAAGTCCGCGTTGTTGGCAGAAAAACAGTTGGTCTTCGCTGATTTTGGACGTGGTGGCTTCGTGTTCGACCTGGGCCGATGGCTGTTTGACTTCAATGTAAGGAAAAGTATGCGCACCGCATTGGTCGCCGACCAGCAAGGAGTCGCACTGGGTGTGGTTGCGCGCGTTATCCGCGCTTTTCAACACTTTAACCAAACCGCGATAGGTATTTTGCGCTCTACCGGCTGAGATACCCTTGGACACAATCGTGCTGCGGGTGTTTTTGCCGATATGGATCATCTTGGTGCCGGTATCGGCTTGCTGATAGTTGTTGGTGACTGCCACCGAGTAAAACTCGCCTATGGAATTGTCGCCGGTCAATACGCAACTTGGGTATTTCCAGGTGATGGCGGAACCGGTTTCCACTTGTGTCCAAGACACTTTGGAGTTGACGCCACGGCAATCGGCGCGTTTGGTGACGAAATTATAAATACCGCCTTTGCCGTCTTTATCGCCGGGATACCAGTTTTGCACGGTGGAATATTTGATTTGGGCGTTGTCCAGCGCGACCAGTTCGACTACGGCGGCGTGCAGCTGGTTTTCATCGCGCATGGGCGCGGTGCAACCTTCCAGGTATGACACGTAGCTGCCCTCGTCGGCAATGATTAGCGTGCGCTCGAACTGGCCGGTATTGGCAGCATTAATGCGGAAGTATGTTGATAACTCCATGGGGCAGCGTACGCCTTTGGGTATATACACAAACGAGCCATCGGTAAATACGGCGGCATTTAATGCGGCGAAAAAATTATCGGTATGTGGCACCACCGAACCTAAGTATTGTTTAATCAGCTCGGGATGGTCGCGCAAAGCTTCGGAAATCGGGCAAAAAATAACGCCGGCTTCTTTCAGCTTGCCTTTAAACGTAGTGGCAACCGAAACGCTGTCAAAAACCGCATCCACGGCAATGCCCGCCAAGCGCTCTTGTTCATCCAGTGGAATACCGAGTTTTTTATACGCCGCTAAAACTTCCGGGTCGATTTCCTCCAAACTTTTGGGGCGGTCATCTTTGGTTTTGGGGGCGGAGTAATAACTGATCGCTTGATAATCAATCGGATCGAATTTAACAAACGCCCATTCCGGAGAGGTCATGGTCTGCCAATGCCGGAAGGCCTTGAGCCGATATTCCAGCATGAATTCGGGCTCATTTTTGACTAGTGACAAACTACGAATAACCTCTTCGTTAAGGCCGGGCGGAAATGTGGTGGTTTCCAGTTCGGTCACAAAGCCTTGTTTGTATTCTTTATTTATCAGGTTTTCAATTTCGTGTGCACTGGTAGACATAATTGTACTCGTAACAGTTTATGGATGCTGACGCCTTAGCGGAGCAGGCTTTTAACCGGAATCAAAACCTCGGATGGGAATGCCGAAGGCATGATCATGTCGGCCAGACTGACCGATTCCAGCGCATTGTGAACAGTCCGGTTAATTAAACTCCATTTACCGCCAATATGACACCCGGAAGCCTGCCCACAACCTTGCTGGGTGATACTGCATTCGGTCAATGCAATTGGCCCTTCCATCAGGTTGATAATATCAGCCATGGTTATTTCTTCAGGACGTTTCGCCAGATTATAACCGCCTTTGGCGCCACGTACGGAGCGCAGAAACTTGGCTTTGACCAACAGTTTAAGGAGTTTACTGACTGTCGGCAAAGCAATACCGGTGGCTTCGGCGACTTCCAGCGCACTATGGATATGTGCTGTGTTACTGGCCATAAAACTTAAAATCACGGTAGTGTAATCGGTTAGTTTGCTTAGCTTCAGCATGCTCAACTCCTGATATTGAGGACTATTCTAGTACTATATGATTTCCTAGTAAAGCACTAGGTTAATATCGAATGTATTACATTTCATGAAACTGTCACTTAAATGAGACATTTTTATAACAAAAAAAACTTATTCTATGAAGGCTGAATAGCCGGATGCTAAACCAGCAAACTACGGTGAATGTAACTTTAATAAAAGGGTGACTACGCTGACATAAAAATTGTCGCCATGGAAAGGCAGTGATTTATTGAAACACACGCTTCATACTGGATTAAGCACCTCAACCGACTGGTTTTAAACAGCCTGGGCTGAGGTTGTCGGCATGCCTAAAGTATCCAGTTTGAGACTTTTGAGATTTAAGGAGTTTAAAATGTTTAAACAAAGTTTAGCAATATTTCTGCTTGCCGCCGCCATGGCAAGCCCATCCCAAGCGTCAACGGTCAATATCGACGCAGACGGCAGCTGGAATGCGTTTGATGTTGACGATTTGATAGCCACTTCGGGCGGATTGGAGTGGATCGATCTTAATGGTGACGCACTCACCTTCAGTTTTACCTTAACCCAAGCCGCAGTCCTCGATGTTGTCGATGCCGGGTTTGGCGGTGATCGTTTTTCAATAGCTATCACCGGCCCCAATAATTTTTCATTGCAATCGCTTACTTCCACGTCTAACAACACGTTTCCGGATAGCTTAGGGCTGGATTTTGATCAAGCTTTTTTAAGCCCCGATTACAGCAGATTATCTGTCACATTGGCAGCCGGCACATACAGCATTACCGGCGCTCTGTTTGAGTCAGCCCTGGATGATTCAGGGTTTGCTATTAATGCCACGGTAGGTGCGTTACGACTGACATCCGTGCCTCTGCCTGCTGCAGCCTGGTTATATTTAACCGGTGCATTTGTGGTCAGAACTTTTAGCCGCCGTAAAGCTTAATTTCCTAAGAGGATCAATCATGCAAATGAAAACAATCGCTTTAGCTGCAACTATCGGTTTAGCTGGCTTAAGTCCAGCCCACGCCGCAACAACTACTATTAAATTAGTCGCTTTCAACGACTTCCATGGTCAATTGGAATCGCCGGGCACGTTAAGAGTCAATCCGACTACTGCACAGCCATCGGTACGCGTCGGCGGGGTGGATTGGATGGCCGGTTATATTGCCAACCTGAAAAGCCAAAACCCGAACACGGTTGTGGTCTCCGCCGGCGATTTGATTGGTGCTACGCCATTAATTTCCGCGTTGTTCCATGATGAAGGCACTATCGAAACCATGAACCGGCTTGGGCTGGACTTTAATTCAGTGGGCAATCATGAGTTCGATGAAGGCCGGGACGAGTTATTGCGTATGCAATCCGGCGGCTGTCACCCGACTGACCCTAACTCATGCCGGGGTGCCGATGTTGGCACGCCGGTACCTTTTGAAGGCGCTAAATTCAAATTTCTTGCGGCAAACGTAGTTGACACGGCCAGCGGAAAAACTTTATTTCCTTCTTATGCCGTAAAAACGGTTGGCGGAGTCAGAGTTGGCTTTATCGGCATGACGCTGAAAGGAACTCCAACCATTGTTACCCCTAGCGGCGTTGCCGGGCTGTCATTTTTAGACGAAGCCGCCACGGTTAATGCGTTGATTCCAAAATTGCGTGCCCGTGGCGTTGAAGCAGTTGTCTTGCTGATACACGAAGGCGGCACCGTGCCGACTACGCAAAGCGTCAACACCATCAATTTGTGCGAAGGCGATTTGGACGGTTCTCCAATTAAATCCATCGTAAACCAATTGGATAACGAAGTTGACTTGGTTATCAGCGGACATACCCACCAAGCGTATAACTGTCAAATCGCTAATAATGCCGGTCGTTTGATTTCGGTGACCAGCGCCAACGCTCAAGGCCGTGTTTTGACCGACATCAATATGGCGGTCGATACTCGCTCAGGCGAAGTTACCGGTGTTAGCGCCAATAACATTGTGGTTGACCAAACGCAACCTAATATTCCGTTGAATCCGGTAATCCAAGGTATTGTTGCCGGTTACAGAACCATTGCCACGCCTGTAGCCAACCGTGTTATTGGAACTATCAGCGCTACCCTAAGCAGAACTGCTAATGCAGCCGGTGAATCACCCTTGGGCGATGTTATTGCCGATGGCCAATTACTTGCCACCGTTGAACCTGAATTCGGCGGCGCGGTAGCGGCATTCATGAACCCCGGCGGGATTCGCGCCGATTTAACGTTTGCTTCTTCGAACGCAGCGGAAGGCGACGGCAAAGTCACTTACGGCGAGGCCTTTACCGTGCAACCTTTCGGCAATAGCTTAGTAACCATGACTTTAACCGGTCAGCAAATCTATGTGATGTTGGAACAGCAATTTACCGGTTGCAACATGGGCTATCCAGTCGGCGCTCCGTCAGGGCAACCTTTTAACCGGATTTTGCAGGTATCCGAAGGTTTTACTTACAGCTGGAGCGAAAAAGGTACGCCTTGCGACAATGTTGATCAAGCCAGCATCCAAATTAACGGCCTGGCCGTTGATCCGGCGGCAAGTTACCGGATAACCGTTAACAGCTTTCTGGCGGACGGCGGCGATCAGATCTTTGTGTTGAGAGAAGGAACCAACCGTTTGGGCGGCGCGCTTGATCTGGATGCGTTGGAAGCCTATTTCATCGTCAATCCTGTTGTCGATCCAGGCTTACAAAACCGAATCACCAACGTGATACCACAGTAACAACGGTAGGGCTTGCCTTTAGACTAAGTAAAAGCAGCGATTGAATCTTGTTAATGCAAAAAAGCGATAACAGCAGGCTGCTGACTGCACAACCCGCAATCAGCAGCTCGCGCACTTCAAAAGCCGCCGGAATCAGCCAATTGGCAAGCCCGCCACCTAAAAACATAAACAGCAGCGGCACAAAATAAAGCATTAGCGAGGCGCGCAGCAATACGCCCTCTTCTATGCCGACAACCACTTCGTCGCCCACTTTCAGCTGAAAGGCGCTGTCTACGGCAACCGAGCGTTTTTTGACCAGCTTGCTAAGCGCGGACGTGCTACAGCCGGCTTTTTGCTGACAACCGCTACAACCACTACCTTGTTTACTTTCAACCCAGACTTGGCCGTTTTCAATTTTAGCGACTACTGCGTTTTCTTCTATCATAAGCGTTGTTAGTGGATAAATTCAGGCACATTAGTCAACATAAACCAAGCTTTGGTTTTATTCAAGTCAAAATAAGTTTTCCAAACCCGGCGATAAACTGCCGGTCAAGCATTCCTGTTTAACGGCGTTGACAGTACAATCAAAGCACTTAGTTTTAAGCTTAAGGAGCTTTTATGGCCAAACCTATTACTCCGCTACTAGCAGCCGATACGATTATTGAGCTGATTGATTTGCCGGGCAGTCCTTTCGTGCTTATTGAGCGGGCATTTCCACCCTACGGCTGGGCGATCCCGGGCGGATTTGTCGATGTCGGCGAAACCGTCGAACATGCAGCGATTCGTGAAGCTAAAGAAGAGACCTGCCTGGACGTTAAACTTATTGCTTTGCTGGGTTTGTATTCCAATCCCGAGCGCGATCCCCGAAATCACACCGTTACCGCGGTCTATGTGGCACAAGCGCACGGCATGCCGACAGCGGCCGATGATGCCAAGGTGTGCGGGGTTTTTAATTTTTCCAACTTGCCTGAACTTTTGGCGTTCGACCATGGTTTAGTAGTGGCCGATTACCAGGCTTTTCGTACCGACGGACGCAACCGCGTCGCTCCGTTGCGGATTTAGTTATTAAGTTTTTTACTCGCAACTCATTGGGCTCAATCATTGCTATGCTGTGTTTTCATCACTGTTCATCATTCAAACTGTCAGCCGCCGTATTAGCAAGCATCTTAACAAGCTGTTCGCACACGCCTAGCGAGCTGGATCCACAAGAACTGCAAAGTAAAATCGAAGACTTTAGTCAGCAAGGCGGCTACCGGGAGTCAGGGCAAAGCCAAGTTAAATCTGAACGGGTTAATGTAAGCCATGCTGGCGATACTTGGGATATATCGATAAGCACGCCGGATCAGCCTGGCTCGTTTCCTGTGGTGGTTTACCTGCCGGGTTTAGGAGAAACCGTCGAGGCTGGTCAGCTTTGGCGGCAAGCTTGGGTTCAAGCCGGGTATGCCGTAGCTACGGTACAGTCCGGCCGCCTCAGTCGTGCCTTGGCCGAGATTGAGTTGGGCGACCAAAAACCGGCGGACAAAGATGATGATGATCCGGAACAACTGGCTAGAGCGCGGGCTTTGCGAGAAAGTGATTTGCATTATTTGGGACGGCAATATTTTTCCGATGCCGCTTTAAAACTGCGGTTGGCGGATTTACTTTGGGTTTTAAACGAAATAAAGCATCGGGCCGAAACCCGCCAGCCAGCGTTTGCCAATTTGGATTTCTCCCGTTTGATTTTAGCCGGTTACGATATTGGCGCCCAGGCAGCGTCTACTTTATCCGGTGAAGGTGATTTGCGGATTGCCGGGTTACAGGCTATTACCCCCAAAGCGTTAATCCTCTTAAGTCCATCGGTGGATTTGTCGGCCGGCAATAATCCCGGACACTTCAAAAACCTGACCATGCCTGTGCTGGTTATAACCGGTAAAGCCGACCAGGATCCTTACGGAATCAGTTCGCCGCGAGTACGCACTGCCGTATGGGAATACGCGCCAGCAGGTGAAAAGTACTTATTATTTTTAAATTCCGGCCGCCATAAGCTATTGTCAGGTTCTATCCAAAGGCCTGGCCGTAAAACCGTTGAATCCGAGCAACTGAGTGCCGAGGAAAACCAAGCGCCGGAACCTGGTTTTTTCGGCGGCGGCGAAAACAGGCGCGAGCAAGATTCACACTTCGATAGAACGGCAGGCAGCGATTATAAACAGCTGGCAACTATCCAAAATGTCAGCGTGGCCTTTTTGGATGCGGTAGTTAACAGCCGCCAGTCGGCAAAACACTGGTTGAAAAATAACGCCCCGCAGTGGGTTGGCCGGATTGGATCATTTAAGGCCAAGTGAAAAGGCGATTCAGGATGAACTTATTACACTTTAAAGTAAACTAACCTGTTTTATATCTTAAGGAGGTCAGCTATGAGTTTGTCTATGTATCAAGCTTCAATTCCGGCGTTGTTACGCAATCTCGATAATTTGGATAAAATTATTGATAAAGCGATAACTTACGCCGAAGTAAAGAAAATCGATCCTGAAGTTTTGTTGAATGCCCGGCTAGCACCCGACATGTATCCCTTGGTCAGGCAGGTGCAAATCGTCACTGATCTGGCCAAGGGCTTTGCCGCCAGAATTTCCGGACAAGACGTACCCGGTTACCCGGATACCGAAGCCAGCTTTCCCGAGCTTAAAGCGCGTCTTGCCAAGACCATGGAATTTGTTAAAAGCATAAGTGCCGATCAAGTTGACGGTAGCGAGACGAAACCCATCACTTTGAAGTTTGGCACGATGGAAGTGAAATATCTCGGCCAAGCGTATTTGTTGGATTTTGTATTGCCCAACCTCTATTTCCACGCAACCATGGCTTATGCCATTTTACGGCATAACGGTATGGAACTGGGGAAAAGGGATTTTTTGGGAGACGCCTAATTTCTAAAAGCCATATCCGCCCAAGCAAACCGCATTCTGAATAATTCACACTGCTAAAGTCCGCCGATTTTGTGTATTGGCTTGCCCAATACATAAAATTGTCGTGAATCTAACAAAATCGCTTTCCGAATAACCGTTAATTTCCTTGATTATCATCAGGTAAATCAAAATATTATAGAAAAACTCAAAACTGGAATAGTTATTGCTTTCAATCATATATTTGAAGCTTTCACGGAGTGAGCCATGTCATCCCCGCTATATTCTGAAATTCTTGAAGGTCTGGACGACAACAGAGTCGTGCCCTATTATTTCGATTTTCGATGCAAAAAACACGCAACCCGGCCAGTCTATGCGGCAGATAGCCAAAGCTTGATTCTCGCATGAATAACGCTAGTCCCCTGACGCCCAAATTGATGTATGAGTTTCCCCGCGCGACGATGAATGAGGCTGATTGAATCCAGGCATGACCAATCCCCGACATATTTACGAACTTCTGCTTGATCATTGCAGTACCGAGGCCACGGTCGATAATCTGACCATCGGCTTGGTGTGGACATTGTGCGTTAACAGCGACAATGCCTCGGCCGGCTTGGCGATGAGTCCGGGTCTGGCAACACGGACACTAACCTGGCCAGGCACCCTGGGCGGCAAACGCATTAAAGAGTTAGCGGCTTGGATTTTAGAGTGGGAGCCGTATCAAGCGACCGTCGGCATGGCGGCGCTAAACAGCTGTATTAATAGCAGGCCGTTGCCGGAGTCGGTGATTTTGCAACCCGAAGCCGGACAGGCCAATTTGGCGGTTTTTGAACATTTTTTACCGCAACTGCAAGGTCGGAAAGTGGTGGTAGTCGGCCATTACCCCGGCATAGAGCGATATCAAGATACCATGAATCTAACCGTATTGGAGCGCCAGCCTAAATCCGGCGATTTACCCGATGCGGCTTGTGAATTTCTATTGCAAGATGCCAGTTGGGTGTTTTTAACGGCCAGTTCGCTGGTCAATAAGACCTTTCCCCGGCTGGCCGAGTTGTCGGCCCACGCCAATACCGTGTTAATGGGTCCTACCGTGCCGTGGTTGCCGCAGTTGCATGAATTCGGTATCGATTATCTAGCCGGTGTGGAGATAGCTGATCTCAACGTTTTACAACAAACCGTGTCGCAAGGCGGCGGTGTCAGGATTTTTGAACACGGCGTCCGCTACCGTATTGCGCATCTTAAGCCTGAAATCAGCATGACTTGGCTTAAGCGTCAGATTGCCGATTGCGTGGCGCAAAAAAACCAGCTCACTGAAGCCATGGAAGCTTGGTATAGCTCCGGTAATAGCACACGTTTTCCGGGCTTTGCCTTGCTTGAACAAGTGAATACCCGGCTTTCCCGATTGGATAGCAGCTACAAACCTATGTGGGATAGCTATGGTGAGTTGCCAGTTAGCCACTAATATGGCACCGGCGGATTTATTCAGCAGGCATCGCTAGATACTGCATTACAAAGGCGACATTAGCGCGTTTGTAATATTCGCTCGGCATTCATGCGGTTTAGAGACTCGGAGAATCGAGCTATTGCCGCGTTGAAGCGACAATAGTCCTCAGCAATCACTTTGCTTGTCTGAATTTTTTAAATACCGGTGATATTAAAACAGTTTTGTCTATGCCGGCGGAACAATTGCCTTGAATAATAGCTTCCGGCGATTTCTTTATTGGTTAAAGTTTTTTAACCACCTGCTCAGCCTACAGATTTAATTTTTTTTTAATTTAAATTCAATAGGCTTGTTGATGTTCTTAAAATAATAATTATGAATATCACAAAATATGTTTAGTCTTTGGGGCAAACCTTTAACCTCTATTCAAACGCATAAAAACCGGAATTGGCTGCTAAAGTGTTTAACGGTCTGTGCTTTAGTTTTGTGGCTGCAGGGTTGCCAAAATTTGCCGCTGTTTTCATCCGAAGAGTTACATCCGGTTACGCCGCAAATCACGCTTCAAGAAAGCATCAATACTCATACCTTTAAACTTTCCGGAGAGCAGACCCTGTTTGGTGTGCTTGCCCGGATTGAAACCGGGAGCGATGATAATCTGCCCGATATTGCCCGGCATTTTGGATTGGGTTACAACGATATAGTGTTAGCCAATCCCACGCTGGATCCTTGGGTGCCCGCCGCCAAACAACAGGTTTTACTGCCGGCGCGCTTTATATTGCCGGACGTGCCGCACAAAGGTATCGTGATAAATTTGGCTAACATGCGTTTGTTTTATTTCCCTATCGACCAAAAGCATACTTTGTACACCTACCCGGTCGGCATCGGCAGGCAAAGCTGGGGAACGCCCACCGGCTTGACTGAAATTATCGCGAAGCGGCCGAATCCAAGTTGGGTAGTGCCCGACTCCATTCAGCGCGAACATGCCGCTCAAGGCGATCCCCTACCGAAAGTAGTCCCTTCCGGCCCTGATAATCCTTTGGGTCATTATGCAATGCCGCTGGGTTTTAACAGTTATTTGATTCATGGCACCAACAAGCCTTACGGCATCGGCATGCAGGTCAGTCACGGTTGTATCCAGCTGTATCCTGAAGACATAGAAGTCTTATACAAAATGACGCCCATCGGCACTCCGGTACGCATTGTTCACCAACCCTATATGTTGGCTTGGGAAGACAACAAACTTTACCTGGAAGCGCATCCTCTCTTACCAAAATGGGAAGCGCAAAAAAAACAATTACAAAAAAACCTCTATGCAGACTTGCGCAAATTGACTAAAGAAAAACCGGTTAACATCGACTGGCAGCAGGTGGAAGCCATATTGCAGCGTTCGGACGGTGTGCCTAAGCAAATTTCAAAGGCAAGCGGAAGCTTGGATACCGCGGTTAACCAGGTTGTTGAGCTGAAACGTCCTGATACTTGGGCCTGGCAAAATCCGGTCGCGCGTCTTAACAACCAGGATATTGCGGTGCTTGCCGCCAGTTTTAAGGCTGAAAACGATGCTAAAAAGTTTGCCGCCATGCTTAACCACCAAGGCCCGCCAATACCTGCAAGAACGGTTAGAAACGATAAAACATTTTTAGTTGTGGCCGGGCCGTTTAAAACTGTGAAACAGGCAAATCAAGTAATCAAACGGATAAAAATCAATTTTGAAATGGATGCCAAATTATTCAAACCGGACGGGGTATTGTTATCCGGTTTAAATTAGCCTGTTTACAAGGGATCTTGAATCAATTCCACCGCATTCCCGTCCGGATCCCGGCAAAAAATCGCCTGGCGCCCGGATTTGCTGAGCGTGTATTGAATTTGCGCGGCATCCAGCTTGGTTTTTAAGGCCGCAAGGTTGCTAACAAAAAAAGCGGTATGCCGGTCCAGCCCGCCATGTTCCGGCCCCTGCCTTCCTGCATCCGGATTCGGCAGCTCAAGCAAGTGCAGTTGTTGCTCACCAATCGTCAACCAAGCGCCGGGGAAAGGCAGATCGGGGCGTTGGCATTGTTCTAATTCCAAAACACCGCTATAGAAAGCAAGCGCCCGCGCGGTGTTATTAACAATGATACTAACGTGGTTAATTTTTAGTTGAATGGATTCTGGCAAGTGGATTCCTCTTTGGATTTAACGAAATTTGCATTTATTCTACCTGATTGCCATAGTAATTCTTGTTGGCAAGCGGTTTTAAATTGATTTTTCCGGTATCGATTTGCAGGCGTTCAAAAGCGCATGCAATCGTCATCATTTTGATCGACTCCATACTGCCGAATCTGACCGTGAACAGTTTCATTCTGCGCCCTGACGGATAGCTGTCCATAATCGATTTGATTTTTAAATCGATCAAGGTTTGAGCATAGGTCAATAGCTCGTTATGTTGGCCGGTTAACAGGCCGTCGGCAGGTTTACGTTCCGCCTGCCCGCCAGTTGACTTATTCCGAAGCGACGACAGCTTATGACTTTTCTGTAGAGGAACCAAGGGTTTAAGCTCATGGATTTCAATTTTTGCAGAGCGGTTTTTTTCTTTTTCCATCATGTTTTTTAAATACGGGAGCATTTTCACTGACGTATGAGTGTGCTATTTCGGTTGAAAATGTTCAAGCTGAGAAGGAAGATTGACAAATAGATGCTGACTGTCATAGCTTCCAACCATTTAACCGGATATTTTTAGAAAATTATTTTGAATCCAAATACTTTAAAACTAGACGTCTTGGGAATGCATTGCGCGGGTTGCGAAATCGTTATCGAAAATAGTATCAAGCAATTGCAAGGAATAGAATTCGTCAAGGCCGATTATGAAAACGATCAGCTTGATATTGTTTACGATGAGCAGCTTACTTCTCTGGAAGCTATTGCCGACAGCATAAAGAATGCCGGATACGAACCTCGAATTGTTATCCCTTCCCCCAAAATTGATCAGCCGGTTCTCCCCAAAATAGCGGATCAACGTCCTAAAAAATTTGCCCACGCGCTGAAAAAAATAGCTTTTATTTCACTGGCGGTGACAGGCGTTATTCTGGTTTTATGGTTGGATATTTGGTTAATGGAACATGCCGACATGCCTGAGTTGAGCCGGGATATCAGCTTTGGCTTGCTTTTTTTGATCGGTTTTCTAACCAGCTTTCATTGTCTTGGTATGTGCGGGCCGTTAATTTTGGGATATACCACGAAATCCGCCAAGGCAGGCCACCACTCCCATGTGCCTCATGTGTTGTATGGCCTTGGGAAAACGATTTCATATACCGTCATCGGTGGACTTTTTGGCGCTTTTGGTTCCATTGTCACCTTTACGCCTTATTCTCAGGGTATTGTCGGCATTGCTGCGGGTCTATTTTTAATCTTATTCGGCTTACATATGCTGGAAGCGTTTGCCGTCCTTAGGCATTTCCAAATTCGAACGCCTGGATTTTGGAAACGTCTTATCGGTTATGAATACCGTAAGCATAGTAACCCTTTTATTATCGGATTGATTAACGGTCTGATGATAATCTGCGGGCCATTGCAGGCCATGTATGTGATGGCGGCAGGCACTGGCAACTGGCTTGAAGGTGCCAGTGTTTTGTTTTTTTTCGGGCTAGGCACCCTGCCTTTGCTCATGGGGTTTGGTGTATTGACAAGCTTATTTTCGGCGAGCTTAACGCCTAAATTACTCAATGCTTCCGGCTATGTTGTTATGGTGTTGGGAGTGGTTATGCTGAACCGTGGATTGAGTGTTACCGGTACCGGTATGGATTTCAACACATTAATAACAAAAGCTGCGCAACATATTCAGTCTGAAACGCAAGAACTTCCTGCCGCAGACACAAGCCTGCAGGTGATCACTATGGATGTGCTACGTAGCGGTTATTCGCCGAATAAATTTGTTTTACGCAAAGGCGTGCCGGTCAAGTGGGTAATCAATGGTAAGGAACTGACCGAGTGCAACAAAGCGATTGTGGTACCGCAGTTCAATCTGAAAATCAATATACAGTCCGGCATTCAAGCTATTGAATTTACCCCGCAGGAAGCCGGTGTAATACCTTGGAGTTGCTGGATGGGAATGATTCCGGGGTCTTTCGTGATTGTCGATGAAAGCACAAAGAATTCAAACAGTGAATCCGGCCCGGAAAAGCAAAACTGGCAAAACAAGCTGACGCAAAAATTACGAATGCTGATCCGTTGATGCCATGTGGTGATTGATAGTTGACTATTAGGCCCGAAATTTCAAAACGATTGTTTCCTATTTTCCTCTTTTAAGCCGTTTAAAGCTTTCATTTATACCATTTAGTAGTTTTCTTCTTTAAATCTTAGTCATTCGCTAAGCCTAGCTCTAAAACTGTGTTAAACCACATATACTCTGTGTGAATTAACATTGTTTTTTTATAAAACACTTAAAATAATTTATAACATATTGTTTTTTATAGGCTTGATGTATTGGCTTATATATTGCCTCTTACTTTGTGTGGTTATTAAACGGCTGAAGCCAAGATACTGAAAAGCCTGTATCACGAGGCCAATGGTTATTTTTTGAAAATACCCGACGTAACTAGAGATGAGATATTCGTCAATTGTTTTAACGCTGTTATTTGCTGAGCTGGTTATGCTAAGTTTTTTATTGTTGCATGCATCAATCAGTCGTAATGCACAGACGCAAAATCTCCAGCTTAAAGCTTCGCTGGTGCATGAGTTGGGCTTAACCGATCTTTGTTTGTTCACTGAAGCCCGCTACACCCGCCACCTTAGTCAAGCCGACTTGTACACGGCTTTTCAAGATCATCCGTTGTCTTTGGAGCACTTTCCTTCCGGCTCGTTTACTGAGCCGAATTTATCAGGGATCAGATAATGCAATCTTGGTTGGAAAAACAGCGCTACATCGTTGATTTTACAATGTCATCGTTGTTACGGCGCAAAGTAAAAAATATAGGCCTTCTGGTCCTGTATACATTAATTGTTTTCATCTTGGCATCAATCATTTTTTTTACTTATGCCATTAAACGCGAAGCGGCTTTTATCCTGCAAGGGTCACCGGAAATCATCGTGCAAAATTTAATTGCCGGAAGACACGATCTATTGCCGGTCAGTTTTCTTGATCAAATTAAATCCATTCGCGGCGTGGCCAATGTTGAAAGTCGGTTGTGGGGGTATTTTTACGATAGCTTGGTAGGCGCCAATTACACCCTGTTAACCCCGCCATCACAGGCTGGCTCCTTGAAGTCCGACGGGAAAAAGACATTTGTCGGCAGTGGCGGCTCCGATATACCCACGCCGACTGAAGAAAAAAACTTGTACGAGTACGAGGGGGCGCCGCTTGAGCCCGGTACACTCATTATCGGTAACGGCGTCGCCCGTATGCGCTCAATCGGCAAAGGTGACTACATGCCTTTTATGGCAGCCGATGGTGAGATCATGAATTTAAAAATCGTTAATACCTTAGCGTCGGAATCGGAACTGGTCTCATCGGATCTTATTTTGATGCACGAGTCCGATTTTAGAAAACTATTCGGCATCAGTTCAACCTATGTAACCGATGCCATAGTGACGGTTTCTAATCCCAGCGAAATTGAAACTGTGGCCAATAAAATCAAAAAACACATTCACACTGCGCGCCCGATTATCCGGGATGAAATCCTGCGCACTTACAGCTCAATTTTTAATTGGCGGGGCGGCATGATGATTGTCGTATTTTCCGCGGCGGTACTTGCATTCGTGATCTTTGCCTGGGACAAAGCGTCCGGCTTGAGCGCAGAGGAACGCCAGGAAATCGGTATTCTTAAAGCCGTAGGCTGGGAAACTTCAGACGTTATCCGGATGAAGTTCTGGGAAGGTGCTGTAGTCTCCCTGACTTCATTCTTCAGTGGGGTAATACTGGCTTATATTCATGTTTTTTTTACCGGCTCCATTGTCTTCGAGCCCGCCTTGAAGGGCTGGTCCAATCTTTATCCGAATTTCAAGTTGACGCCATTTGTTAATGCCGAACAACTCACCACTTTGTTTTTCCTGACCGTAATTCCTTACACCGTTGCCACCATAGTCCCGATCTGGCGGGCGGCAACCATAGATCCCGATACTGCCATGCGTCATACCGGTAACTGAATATGATTGAATTGATGAATGTCAGAAAAGTTTTTAATGCCGGTAAGGCCAATGAGTTTTCCGCGCTAAATAATGTGAGCCTGCACATTCCCGGCAACAGGATAACGGTTTTGAAAGGCCCAAGCGGTTCCGGAAAGACAACCTTATTAAGTATTGTCGGCTGCATGAGCCGCCCGACGGCTGGGAGAGTCAAGCTTATAGACCGTGAAATCACTAGCTTGCCGGAACGTTTTCTGACCGATATCCGGCGGTCAACCTTCGGTTTTATTTTTCAGCAGCCTAATTTGATCAAGGGCATTTCGGTACTTGAGAATGTTATGTTACCTGCTTATCCGTTGGGCGATCAGCGCAAAGATTTATGTTCCCGTGCTAACCAGGGTCTGGAACAATTAAATATAGTCAAAAGCGGATCCAAGGTTGAATGGTTGTCCGGCGGCGAAGCGCAGCGGGTTTCTATTGTTCGTGCTCTGATTAATAATCCCAGCATTATTATTGCCGATGAACCGACCGCACATTTGGATACCAAACTCTCCTACCGCTTTATGGAGATTGTTGAAAAATTCAAGTCGGAAGGCAAAACCGTCATTATCACCAGCCATGATCCCTTGGTATACGATTCCAGCATCATAGACAAGGTGATCACTATGCGCGACGGCAAAATTGAGGACACGCCGGCGTGATTTTGCACCCAACCGTGATGGCCGATTTATTATCGGCTTATGTTGCCAGTTTTATGCTGATCTATGCCGCGTCCTTCGGCGTGCAAATATTACGATTTTGGAATATCCAAAGCGGTTCCGAATTACAGCTTGTGCTTGAAAGAAAAACTTATCTGATTTCGACAATGCTGAGCTTTGTATTCGGACTGCAACTATTGTCGCTGTTTTTGTTTGTTTTTACGGCGGACAGCTTGAGAATCTTATTTGTCGGCGCCATGTGCGCGGCAGGAACTTTAAATGTCAATGGTTTCGGTTATCCCACGCTAGTGCTGAAAATCGTCAATTTTATCGCTGCCGGCTTTTGGTTAGTGCTGAATTACGCCGATAACAAAGGTTACGATTATCCCCTCATCAAATACAAATACCGGTTTTTAATACTAATAACGCCGTCCATCGTAATCGAAACATTACTGGAATCAGCGTTTTTTTTCAGTATGAAGCCGGATGTGATTACTTCTTGCTGCGGCAGTTTGTTTAGCAGTGAGCGGAAGCAAGGCTTAGGATCAGAGCTGGCCTCGCTTCCGGAGCTGCCCGCACTTTGGACTTTTTATATTGTATTCGCGGTAACTTTAACGAGCGGATTATTCTTTTTTTATAAAAAATCCGGAGGTTATCTTTTCGCCGTGTTAAATCTAGCGATGTTCTTAGTTTCTTTAATCGCTATTATTTCAGTCATTTCAATCTATATCTACGAATTGCCGACTCACCATTGTCCGTTTTGCATCATCATGCAAGATTACGGTTATATCGGTTATTTACTGTACTTACTGTTATTGGGTGGCGGTGTTGCCGGCAGCAGTATCGGTATTTTATTGCCG
>PERF01000025.1 GCA_002928495.1 Methylobacter sp.
ACGGTGGTGGAAATCTCCGGTTCGGCGTCGGCCAAACCGGGAGCCAAAGCCTTATTCAACGGCTCGGGCCAACTTATCCACGGCTGGGTAGGCGGCGGCTGCGCACAAACGATGGTGGCGCGAACGGCCTTGGCATGCCTAGCCCGGCAACAGCCGGTCATGGTGGAGGTGGATTTGGACGATGAAATTTTCGGTGCGGGCATGCCTTGTGGCGGTAAAATGCGCGTGTTCGTGGAACCGGTATTGCCTGAGCCCAAACTGTGGCTCATGGGCAACGGCTTGATTGCCGAAACGCTGTGCCTGTTTGCCCGGCAACTGGGCTTTGCCGTCACCGTGAACGACCCTCAGGTGCTAGCGGAAAAATTCCCCGGCGCGGAAATTATCTCGGAAGACCCACACTATCAGGCATTGCAGCCGGAGCCAGCGGATTTTTTAGTCATCGCCACTCACCACAAAGGCGATTATCTGTCGCTGACCCGTGCCCTGCAATCGAACGCCCGTTACATCGCCTTAGTCGCCAGCCGCAAACGCGCCGGCCTGATAAAAGCCCGGCTAACGCGCGAAGGTGTTGCCGCCGCCGCGCTGGACCGCATCCGGGCCCCGGCCGGCCTGGATCTGGGCGGCATTACCCCGCAGGAAATTGCGCTTTCGGTAATCAGCGAAATGGTTTTGATCCGCCGCGGCAACGGCTTTTCCGGCTTAACCGGCCAGGGTGTCCGCCGGGCCGATCAAGAAACCGCTAAAACAGATTATCTTGAGTCATTATGAGTATCCAATTATCTTTGGAATTGAACTGTTCCAAACGCCAGGAGGAACCTAGCCATGCTAACCGTAACCATTAACGGAAAACCCGAAACCATAGACTTGCCGCCGGATACCCCGATTTTATGGGTGCTGCGCGACCAACTGGGGCTGACCGGCACTAAATTCAGCTGCGGCATATCCGCCTGCGGCGCTTGCACAGTTCATGTGGACGGCGAACCCGTACGTGCCTGCACCACCCCGATTGCGCGGCGGAAAATAAAACCATTCTCACCATCGAAGCCATGGCCGAAGACCCGGTGGGCAAAAAATTGCAAGCTGCCTGGCTGGAGCTTTCGGTTCCGCAATGCGGTTACTGCCAGCCCGGACAAATCATGTCGGCGGCGGCCTTGCTAAAGCGCAATGCCAAACCCGGCGATGCCGACATTAACCAAGCCATGCAGGGCAACCTGTGCCGGTGCGGAACCTACACCCGCATCCGGGCCGCCATTAAACAAGTCGCGGAGAAAAGCTAATGAACCATTCAGCCCCCGCTCAAACCAACCCAAAACCGGAAACCGAAGACGGCATGCTGATACTGAACGTCAGCCGCCGTGACTTTCTTAAACAACTGACGTTAACCGGCTTGGTGCTGGCCACCGGCTTTGCCGTTGAACAACCCGAGGCTAAAACCGCCGCCAAAGCCAAGCCCGTTAAATACGGTGCCGATGCCATGCCGCACGGCTGGGTGGACAATGCCTTGGTGTTCGTCGCCATCGCCGAAGACGGCACGGTAACGGTGTACTGCCACCGCTCGGAAATGGGCCAGGGCGTGCGCACCAGCTTGCCCATGGTGGTTGCCGACGAACTGGAAGCCGATTGGGAAAAAGTCAAGGTCATCCAGGCGCCCGGTGACGAAATCCGTTTCGGCAACCAGGATACCGACGGCTCGCGCAGCCTGCGCCATTTTTTCATGCCCATGCGCCGGGTCGGTGCTGCCGCCCGGCAGATGCTGGAACAAGCGGCCGCAGACAGGTGGCAGGTGCCGGTCGGCGAAGTCAAGGCCGAGTCGCATTATGTGATGCACAGCGCCAGCGGCCGCAAACTAGCTTACGGCGAACTGGCCGCCGCCGCTGCCGCGTTGCCGGTGCCGGCTAGAGAAACGCTAAAACTGAAAAACCCCGAGCAATTCCGCTACATCGGCAAAGGCAAAACCGGTTTATACGACGGCCGCGATCTGGTCACCGGCCAAGGCCGATTCGGTATCGACACACGCCTGGACGGTTTGCTTTATGCCGTGGTGGCGCGGCCGCCCGCCTTCGGCGATACCTTGGCCGGCGTTGACGACAGCGAGGCGTTGAAAGTCCCCGGCGTAATCAAAACCGTCACCCTCAAATCCAGCCCGCCGCCGGCCGGCTTCAACCCACTGGGCGGCGTTGCCGTTATCGCCACCAACACCTGGGCCGCCATCCAAGGCCGTAAGGCGCTGAAAATCAATTGGCGCAAAGGGCCTAATGGGCATTACGATTCGGCCGATTACCATCTGCAATTATCCAAAGCCGCGCAAAAACCCGGTCAAGTCGTCCGCAACGACGGCAACACCGATGCCGCGCTGAAAGCCGCCGATAAACGCGTCGAAGCCGAATACTACATTCCTCACCTGGCGCAAGCCCCCATGGAGCCGCCTGCCGCCACCGCGCTAATCGATAACGGCCATTGCCGGGTCTGGACCTGCACCCAGGCGCCGCAAGCCACCCGCGAGCTAGTGGCAAAATGGCTGAAACTGCCGGAAGCCAACGTCGAAGTCAACGTCACCCTGCTGGGCGGCGGTTTCGGCCGCAAATCCAAACCCGACTACGTAGTCGAGGCCGCCTTGTTGTCCGAAGCCATGGCCGGCAAGCCGGTAAAAGTCACCTGGACGCGTGAAGACGACTTACAACATGCCTACTACCATACGGTTTCGGTGGAGCATCTTAAAGCCGGTTTGGACAAACAAGGCAAAACACTGGCCTGGCTGCACCGCACCGTCGCACCCTCGCTGACTGCAACCTTCGGCCCGGATAAAAAACACCAAGCGCCACTGGAATTAAGCATGGGCGCTATCAACGTGCCGTTTGCCATCGCCAACGTGCGCATCGAAAACCCGGAAGCCAAGGCGCATACCCGCATCGGCTGGTTCCGCTCGGTCTCCAATATTCCGCATGCCTTCGCCGTGCAGTCGTTCGTTGCCGAACTGGCCGCCGCCGCGGGCCGCGACCACAAGGATTATTTGCTGGAACTGATCGGGCCGGCCCGCAAAATCGACCCTACCACGCTGGGCGACGCCTGGAACCACTCGGAGTCGCCTGCGTTATATCCGGTCGATACCGGCCGTTTGCGGCAAGTCATTACCGCCGCCACCCAAGCAGCCGGTTGGGGCAAAACCCTGCCAGCCGGCCACGGCTTGGGCCTGGCGGCGCATTACAGTTTCCTGACCTACGTTGCCGTCGTCATTGAAGCGGCAATCGATAAAGACGGCAAGCTCGGCATCCCTCGCGTGGATATCGCGGTGGATTGCGGCGCGCGCATCAATCCCGAACGCATACGCTCGCAAATGGAAGGCGCTTGCATCATGGGGTTAACGTTGGCCAAACACGGAGAAATCAGCTTTAAGAACGGTGTGGCTGAGCAGGATAATTTCCACACCTATGCTTTGTTACGCATGGACGAAGCGCCTGCTGAAATCAACGTGCATTTTGTCGACAGCAGCGGTTTCGACCAGCCCTTGGGCGGCATTGGCGAGCCGGCCGTACCGCCTATGGCGCCGGCTTTGTGCAACGCCATTTTCGCCGCCACCGGCAAGCGGCTGCGCACGCTGCCTATCAAAGACCAGCTGCTGCCGGCTTGACAACAATGTCTGGATCATTAGGCAGAGGCGCACTATCGTTACATCGTTACCAACCTTAGCAAGCCGTTGGAGTAGCGAATGCGGGTAATCATTACTCCCAAATTGTTATAATGGCGGCATCACTTTAGAAATTCACCTCATCCGAATTGGTTTTTTAAGATTTTGAACCAATATGTTGAGAAGAAGCTTTTTATTCGTGACGCACTATCCAATGAAACACCAGCGAGAGGAGAATGTTATGCAAACGACTATCGAATTGAATGACGAACTGTTTACTCAAGCTCAACGACTGGCAGAGCGAGAATGTACAACGCTTAATCATTTGATAGAAGATGCGTTGATGTTACGTTTACGAACAGCGTCAGCCAAACGCCGTCCGCCGTTACCTATCTATCAGGGCAGCGGCGGTTTGACGGCCTCGGTCACCAATAGCTTGACTCACCGTGCCTTACTGGATGCGGCAGACGAGACGGATAAGGCATGACACCTGATGTGAACATACTGGTAGCGGCTTCACGTTCCGATCATCCGCACTATACCCAGGCGTTTGTCTGGCTGAATTCCGCCTTAGACTTGGCCGAAGAAGGTCAATCATTGTTGATTTTGCCCATGGTTGCCAGCGGATTTTTACGCCTCTCGACTCATCCCAAGGTATTCAGTCAACCCATGCCGTATTTGTCTGCACGGGCTTTTATCCGTGCCGTATTGGACTCACCTGGTGTTGTCATGCCAACGCTGGGCAAGGAGTGGGCACTTTTTGAAGCTATTTGCGAACAGCACGCTCTGGTCGGAAACGATATTCCCGATGCTTGGATTGCCGCCGCCGTGCTGGCTAATCATGATCATTTAGCCAGCTTTGACAGAGGATTTCTGCGGTTTTTAAAACCCGGACAATTTACCCTATTAGAGCCTTAATCTACCTAAATGCATACGGTTTAAAGGGCATTCGGTTATAAAACTTCACTTTGAGCCTAACCTCGGTAACCGGCACATTGCCATAGCGGTTTGTACAATGGACAAAACCACCGTGGAAAGAGCACACCGGTAACGCCCTGTTACCGACAAGAGCGTTACCACTAAAGCTTTAAGAAACGTTTGATCCCGTTTTTAGGCAGGATCAGAACGCACGGTTTTTAATTGATTCCGTTGGTGGTGAGTAGGCCTAACCCGAAGCCGAATCTACGTGCTTAGCGGTAGCCTAAGTGTTTAAGGTATCCATCAAGTCGATCATAAACTCCATGGCTTCGTCAGCTACCGCCTCCCAACCGCCAAAATCCAGGCTTTTTAAAATTTCCACTGCTTTGGCATCGGCATTCATGTTGATCAATAAGGCTTGAATTTCCGCGCGCCGGGCTTGCAATCTCGGGCCGGCCAGCAAAGCATGGTGAATGACGCTGATCTGGCTTCTAACCAAGACTTTAAGCTGGCTTTTGACCATGGCCGACAGATTATCGTAGGCCTGGGCCGGAAAAATACCCGCCTCCGCCTCGCCTTTCAGCAAATGCTTGGCGACCAGCACATAGCTGTCCGCCGCTACCGGCACGATGTTGTCGGAACCCAGGTCGGCCGGCTCCAGCATAATCATGCCGATTAAGTGCACATCGGGATGGCTGGTGAAAGCGACCCGCACGCCGGGCTGTAACTGTGCCACGTCGGTAATACCGCTTTCCGCTCTAACCGCAATCAAGGCTTCGTCGGCGGTGTTTATCGCCTTCACTAGCGGTAAGAAGCCGTGTTCTCGGACCAACATGGCGGCATCAAACGGATTGGCGTAAATCAGATCGACTTTTCCCGCCGCGATAGCGTTACGCTGGCTTTGGAAATCGTTGTACAGTTCCAGATGGATGGCTTCACCGGTTTGTTTTTGCAACCAGGTGTTGAAAATGTACCAGCCCGACAAACGGTCGGGGGCAAAATCGGGGCTTACGGTAAATTGCAAAGTCATAAGTCCTCCGGTTAAGACAAGGTTGAATACAGTTGCATAGCTTCTTCCACTTTAGTTCGCGAAGGTTTGCGCCGTACCGAAGTGTAACTAGCCAATTGCCCGCCCCGGATATTGGGGATGACGGTGGCTTTCACCCAGTAAAATCCGCCGTCCTTGCGCAAGTTTTTAACATAACCCTGCCATTTTTCGCCGCGCTGAATGGTGTCCCACAAGTCTTTAAAAGCCGCCGCCGGCATGTCGGGATGCCGTAAAATTGCATGCGGCGCGCCCAACAACTCTTCCTCTCGATAGCCGGACATCTCCACAAAAGCGCGGTTAACATGGGTAATCACACCGTCGGGCGTGCTGGTTGACACAATCAGCTTGCCGTCCGGATAAGGCGTTTCGATCTGTGTGTAATACACTTTACGGGTGATAGCACCGTAACATTGCAGGCTGGCTTCCCGGTAATCGCCGACAATGTCCTCTACTTGCATATCGTGAATCATGCTGCCCTCCCGGCATCAAAGCTCATAACATTTCAGCAACGCTGGCTGCCGCGCGTTTAACATCCAAAAAGATCAACCCCAGTTTGGCGTTGGGCTTGACCAGCACCGTTAGCACGGCTTCCCGGCCGGCATACGTCATCAGCACGTAGCCGTAACTGCCTTTGATCAGCACCTGCTCCAGCGTGCCGCGGTTAAGTTCTTGCGCGGTGCGGTCACCCAACGACAACATGGCCGCGCTCATGGCGCCAACTCTGTCTTCATCCATGCCGGCGGGTAAAACCGATGCCATCATCAAGCCGTCGGTGGAAATTACCCCGGACGCTTCGATATCCGCCGATGTGCCGTTTAGCTCGGTAAGCACCGAGGTCAATAAATCTGCTTTCATGCTTAGGTGTCCTCTTAAGTTACGTTGTGGTTTTACTGTGAGTTCGCGGCTTTTGCCCGTAGCGCGTGCTTAACGCCCAGACCAGCAGCACAAAGGCTTCACGGTTGAAGTGCGGAATACCGGCGATGGCTACCACAAATCGGTTGGCGCCTATAAACAAAGGCCAAAAGCCGATTTGACTGTTACCGAATACATCCACCAACGCCCAGGCGTGGCTGGAAATGCCCATGTTGTTCAATAAAAGCCCCGCATGGCGCTGGTGTAATAGGGCAAGATCGGCACTTAACGCCGATAACTCCTCCGCTGTTTCGTGGGCAAAACCGCTACAGGCCAGATAAAAGCCTTGTTCATCGGCCAATAAAACCTTGCCGTGCTCAGTAATATCCGCCAGCAACCCCGGCAAAATATCTTCCAACGCGCCCTGCGGCGCATCCCTGGGCGAATCGACACCTTGCACCCAGCCCAAGCGCTGGCAATGGTGCAGCAGTTCCAAGGCTTTGCTTTCCTCATCCAACCCGGTGAGCTGAATTAACTGTTCAACGCTGAGTTCCGGCGTTTTGATTTGCCGTAACAAGCGTTGCAGGAACTGCCGGGGCCGGTCGTTAACCGTCGACGACACCGCCTGAAACGCACCGGCAGGCGACGGCAGCATATACAAGCCCTCAATAAGTTTGAATTGAGTCATTGGGTTCGCCTTTTAATCCTGGATCCAAGGAATACAGCAATGCCTGCACCAGTAAGGAAACGTCGTTAAACTCCCTGGCATCCACCGCAAACACCGGCGGATTCAGCTGCAAGGCTTTAAGCTCGCGTTGATAGTCGGCTATCGCCGGCGTGGCGCAAACATCCATCTGGGTGACGCCGATGGCGACCGCCGTGGCTTGAATGAACTTATCAAATGCCTGCAGAAAAAATCGCATATCCTGAAACGGGTCGGCGCGCGTGTTATCGAGCAGCAATACCAAACCAATACCGCCGCTGGTTAAAATATCCCACATGAAATCGAAACGCTCCTGACCCGGGGTTCCGTATAAATGCACTTTCTCGCCACCGTCCAGATTCATCACCCCGTAATCCATGGCTACGGTAGTGGAGGCTTTGCGGTTTTTGGTCATGTCGCTGGCGGCGGCATCGGTTTTAACCGGCGGTGCGTCGCTAATGCTGCTAATCGCCGTAGTTTTGCCCGCACCCACGGGGCCGGTAAAGATAATTTTATATTGGCTCATAATCTGGCTAGGGATCAGACGGCGCGCAGCCGGTGTAAAATTTTGCTCAAAAGACCGTGTTTTTTGCCCGCTACCGGCGGCTGTGCGGCAACCGATTGGGCACGCCGCCGCTCGCCCGGCTCTAACAAACCAAGACTGTGGCAGGCGCTGATAAAGGCAAAAACATGCTGTGGCTTTGCCTCTAAAATATCGATTATTTCCAGCGGCGCGCGCGCATCCCGGATCAATAGCGAAGAGATACGCAACGCATCCGGAAGCAATAGCAAGCGTGTGAAATTGGGCCAGTGTTTTAAATAGACCGGCTGCTCAGGCGGCAAAAACAATGGAAAACGGCCTTTAGAGGTCCAAATTGCCAGTTTCCAGACGAAAACCTCCAAGGCTTGAAACTTTTCCGGCGCCAAGCTGCCCCGCACCGACTCATCCAGCGGACTTAAGCCGATACTGGCGGCAAAACCTTTAGCCTGTTCCACGCCGGCAAATGCTCTAAGCTGCTTGTCATCGGCATCCAGCCACACTTGGCGGGTATCCGGGAAAATCAACAAAGGCTTCCAAATCGATCTGAGCTGAAGCGCCCTGTTTTCCCTGCAAGTCACTTTACATGCCGACAACACATAGTTGAGGTAATATAATTTAGGATCGAAACCGGCTTTGACGATTTGCTCCAGGTTATTAAACTCCACGCCCGGCAGTAAACCCAAAAAGCGCGCATACCCGCCCTCGTTGCCTTCGTACAAAACACGTTTTTTGGCTTGCTCAGGCGTTTTTATAACCTCGTCGCCGGTTTTTTCCTTGGCTTCAACCGCATTTTGCGGCTGGCTTAAAGCGCTAGTCAGGGCTTTAAACTTGTTTAATACCGCCATCAGCCGCTCCGCGTTAACCGGCTTTTGCACAAAATCGGTACCGTTGATTTGCAAAGGCTGCAATGACAACAAGACCACCGGCCGATCCGGGTGGCGGCTTTGACAGGTTTGTAAAATCTCGCCGGCGGCCGGGAAGTCGGCGTCAATCAGATTAACATCGGCGTCGGCATCCTCAACCACGATACCCGCGCCACGGCAAGGGCCTTTTAAATACAATGCCATGGTCTTCTGACTACGCGCATCCATGCCATGTAAAGCAACTTTTAGCGGAACCGGTTGAAGATTAGCCACAGTGCTCTCCACATAAACTTTCATTAAGCTTTCGCCACTCACCGGCCGGTTCAACGCCGGCCGCTGTCAGAGCGTGAAAACGCTTGTTAAACCGGCCCCAATCGCCCGTGGCTTGGTATAGCTCCAGCGCCGCAGCCTGCAAATCGGTGCGCTCGGGCTGTGCGTCCAGGCCTTGTTCCAACATCGTCATGGCTTCGTCCAACTGGCTGAACTCGATAAAATCCTGCGCCAGTTGCAAAAAATCGACTTGTTCTACTTTTTTTTGCGTAATTTCAAGCAGATGCGAGTGCCCACTCAACCCTTTGGTAAACAATGAATAGCGATTACCCGGTAGCGCTTGGGCAGCATCCAACGCCCCCTGGAAAATCAAAAACTCGGCCGGATCCAACCGGGCCCGGCAGCCTTGCAATAACCGCAAGCTCATGCGCCGGCCTTTGCCGTTGACTACAATCAGCCAGTCCAGCAGCGCCGCGTATAACGGCTCATGCATGCCGTGCCGGTGGCAGAAATAGATACGCCTGAGGTGGCTGAGCAAATCTTTAGGGCTACGACTAACTTTCAAAGTCAGCGCGATTAATTTTTGTTCTAGCGGAAACGCTACGGCAAAACGCATCAATTCGCTGTCGTCTAACCAGCGCTCAGCAGGCATACAAGTATCGTGAACAAAAAGTTGACCGGTAAAATGGGACATTCATATCCCTCCACAAAACGATAGCTTCAGAATAGCAACTTACCCCGGAAGTTTTGTGAACCAGATACCAAATTTAACAATAGACTTACAAAAAATAATGTTATTTTGGCCTCGGAAATAACGTGCTCGCAGACTCAATTTATTGTAAAAATTTATCGTTATAATAAAAACAATCGATTTTATTAATTAATGTCGACTCCGTATAGTGTTTCCCAAGCCGAACGAAACGCCTTTATTTAAGTCTTACGATAGGTAAAAAGCGAAAAAAAGGCGTGGCTGAATAAACATTTTTATCAGGAGAAAGCCATGAAAACATACAAAATAAGATCAACCGTTGCCCTTGTAGCTTTAATGGCTGCGAGCGGCGTTTATGCTGCCGAGTTAAATAATACGTCCGGGTTAATTTATAACGATTTGGGCAATGGCCCGGCGTTACATAGTTATCCTAGCCCCAAAGCCGAAACTGCCGTCAAAGGCGCGCAACTGGTCTATGTCAGCACCGGCTACGGCCCGGCGCTATACAGTTATCCGCGCAGCAAACCGGACATCACTAGCGATATCAAGGTTACTTACGTGAGCAATGCTTACGGCCCGGCAATTTACAGTTACCCGAATAACAACCCGAAACCGGCGCCGGATTTCAAATTGAAATTGTCCGCATTGAAAATTCAATAGCTTATTCAGCGTTACGCGGTTTTTACCTACCGGCCAAACCGGAACTATTCAGCCCCGCGTAACGCTGATCACCCGCCTTTACAATTTGGTTCCCTGCGCGGCTTGTTTGCCGGGGTGAAACCAGCAAGACCGGCACCCAAACGCCGTGTAAAGCGCGCATGAATAGCGTCAATATTTTGCACCAAAAGAGTTCTAAGCTATTTTTTGCACCAATATAAAACACCTTATCAGGCCATAATGGTGCAAGCCGCGTGCGCTAACCATTCCGATTCTACGCATTAATTTCAGCTTAAATCAGCCCAACACTTATCCAACCGGAACTTGCTCTAACCTGGCAGAAATATTGCTTAAATACGTTGGCATTTGATAGATAAAATATTAACAAAAATGATTGCTAACAATTTCTAGGAGCATAAAAGGGCTATGTCTTATTTACTTCCCTCAGAATTCGTCGCCAAAATGGTTGACGCCGGCGAAGCCAAAATCTATATGTCTACCCGAGACACCGTCATCAGAGCTTACATGGCAGGCGCCATCCTGGCGCTGGCCGCGGTATTCGCGGTTACCATAACCGTGCAAACCGGATCGCCGCTGGTCGGCGCCATGTTGTTTCCGGTCGGATTTTCCATGCTGTATTTATTGGGTTTCGACCTGTTGACCGGCGTATTTGTACTGACCCCTTTGGCTTGGCTGGACAAGCGGCCGGGTGTCACTATCAACGGCATTCTCAGAAACTGGGGCCTAGTATTCGTCGGCAATTTTATAGGCGCGCTGACGGTAGCAGTGATGATGTCCATTGTCTTTACCTACGGCTTTTCGGTGGAACCCGACGCCGTCGGCAAAAAGCTTGCCGGTATCGGCGAAGCACGGACTCTGGGCTATGCCAAATACGGCATGGCCGGCTGGTTGACAATTTTTATCCGCGGCATGTTGTGTAACTGGATGGTATCCACCGGCGTGGTGGGCGCCATGATTTCCACGTCGGTGAGCGGCAAAGTCATCGCCATGTGGATGCCGATCATGCTGTTCTTCGGCATGACCTTCGAACATTCCGTGGTTAACATGTTTTTATTCCCTACCGGCTTGATCATGGGCGGTAATTTTTCCATCGTCGACTACTTCGTGTGGAACGAAATACCCACCGTATTAGGTAATTTGATCGGCGGCCTGGCCTTTACCGGCTTGACGCTGTACTCAACGCATCTTAAAACCGCGCCAAAACGATCCCTGTGATGACTCTACCAAGAGCTTTGCCTCGGCTTTCCAAGCCGAGGTATTTTTTAATTTTTTCCGGGAGCAGATGATGACGCGAAACGAAGTAACCGAATTAGTGATTACCCAAAAACTACTCAAACAGCTCAGCTGGGCGCAACTGGCCGAGGCCATTGGTTTAAGCAAGGAATGGACGACCGCTGCCTTGCTTGGGCAAATGACGCTGAACGCCACGCAAGCCGCCACCATCGGCGCCATGCTGGATTTGCCGGAAGCCGCCGTCAGCCAACTGCAAGTAGTGCCTTACAAAGGCTCTTTGCCGACTGCGGTGCCGACCGATCCTTTGATCTACCGCTTCTACGAACTGATCAACGTCTACGGCACTACATTCAAAGCCTTGATTCATGAAGAGTTTGGCGACGGCATCATGAGCGCCATCGACTTCAGCATGGATCTTACGCGCGAACCCGATCCCAAAGGCGACCGCGTGAAGATAGTCATGAGCGGGAAATTCTTGCCGTATAAGACGTATTGAGCGTTAACGCTATTCGCGTTATGGTAAGGCTTTTGGCAGGTGCGCATGGCAGCCTTATTAACCGCTTCCGCGGGACATTATTCGCATCCGGGCCGCAAACCTGAAAACCAGGATTTTTGCGGCCTGCGCATTCCCCAAGAACCTTTGCTCAGCGCCAAAGGTATCGCCGCCGCTTTGGCCGACGGCATCAGTAGCAGTGACGTGAGTCAAATTGCCAGCCAAACCTCGGTTACCGGCTTTCTGGAGGATTATTATTCCACTTCGGAAGCCTGGTCGGTCAGGCAATCCGGCCAGCGCGTGCTGACCGCCGCCAATTCCTGGCTGTATTCGCAAACTCAGCAAAGCCAGCACCGCTTCGATAAAGACCGCGGCTATGTCTGCACATTCAGCGCCTTAATCGTTAAATCCACCACGGCGCATATTTTTCATGTCGGCGACACCCGCATTTATCATTTACGCCAACACCGGCTGGAACAACTGACCAAAGACCATAGAGTCTGGGTATCCCCGGAAAAAAATTATTTAAGCCGGGCTTTGGGCATCGATTCGCATCTGGAAATCGACTATCACACTGTTCAGGTTGAGCAAGGCGACTACTTTATCCTGATGACCGATGGCGTTTATGAGCATGTTACCGACCAATCCCTCCTCGCTGCATTGGCAACACACCCGCAAAACCTGGATGAAGCCGCTAAAACCCTAGCCGAGCAAGCTTATGAACAAGGCAGTACGGATAACCTTACCATTCAGATTATCCGGCTGGATAGCCTGCCCAGCCCTGGCGCCACCGAACTCTACCAGCATTTGACCGGCCTGCCGTTTCCACCGGTTCCGGAAGCGCGCGCGAAATTTGACGGCTATACCATAATCCGTGAGCTACACGCCAACCACCGCAGCCACGTTTACCTGGCCGTGGACGACGACACCGGCGAGCAAGTCGTGGTTAAAATACCGGCGGCCGACCTGAAAGACAATCCCCTGCTGCTGGAACGTTTTTTGATGGAAGAATGGATTGCCCGCCGTATCAACAATGTCAACGTGTTGAAAGCCGGCCCGCAAACCCGCAAACGCAACTTCCTGTATATCGTGCTGGAATACATTGAGGGGCAAACCCTAAAGCAATGGCTGCTGGACAATCCCAAACCCAAGCTGGACGCAGTACGCGGCATCATCGAGCAAATTGCCAAAGGTCTGCGCGGCTTTCACCGGCTGGAAATGCTGCACCAGGATTTACGGCCCGACAATATCATGTTGGACCGCACCGGCACCGTGAAAATCATCGACTTCGGCTCAACCCGAGTGGCCGGGCTGATGGAAATGAATCCGCAGGACGAATCCGAACACATTCTAGGTACCTTACAGTATTCTGCGCCGGAATATTTTACCGGCGGCTATATTAGCGCCCGCTCGGATCAATTTTCTTTAGGCGTCATCGCCTACCAAATGCTGACCGGAAAACTGCCTTACGGCACTGAAGCGGCCAAATGCAAAACCAAGACCCAGCAGCTGGCTTTGCGCTACAACTCGCTGTTGTTCGAACATCCGGAAATTCCCGGCTGGATAGACCATGCCCTGAAAAAAGCCGTGCACCCCAATCCGGATTTGCGTTATGAAGATTTACCGGAATTTATATTTGATTTCAGTCATCCCAATAAAGCCTATCTCAATAAAACCCGGCAACCGTTGATTGAGCGCAACCCCGTGTTGTTTTGGAAAAGCCTGACCTTGTTTTGGTTTGTTTGTACCTTGGTTTTAATCGCCAAAGGGGTTCATACCGGTTAACTTAGCGCTGGGTTTAGCGCTTACAAACTCCCGTGTGCCTGTTGTTTAAGCCGCCGGCATCGGGTAGCATGTGGGCTGGTTTAACAATTCTCTGATAACGCATGCATAGCGGCAAACTTTATATTATTTCCGCACCCTCCGGCGCAGGTAAAACCAGTTTGGTCAAACGCCTGATTGCCGAACTCGCCGACATCACGGTATCGGTATCGCACACCACACGGGCCATGCGCCCCGGCGAAATCGACGGCAAGGATTATTTTTTTGTTTCGCTCCCCGAATTTCAAGCCATGCAAGAGACCCAGGCATTTTTGGAGCACGCGCGGGTATTTGACAATTTTTACGGCACGGCACGGCAAACCGTGGTTGATAATTTATACCTGGGCCGGGATGTGATTCTGGAAATCGATTGGCAAGGCGCCCAGCAAGTTAAACGTTTGTGGCCCGATGCGGTATCGGTCTTTATTCTGCCGCCTTCCATTGAGGTGCTGTTGGATCGGCTGAAAAAACGCGGGCAAGACGATTCTGCAACTATTGCCCGGCGCATGCGTGATGCGGTTACCGAAATGCAGCATTATTTTGAATTTGATTTTTTGCTGGTCAACGACAACTTTGACGAGGCGCTCAACCAGCTGAAAAGCATTGTGATTGCCCACCGGCTGGCCCAGCAACGCCAACAGCAGAAACTGCAAAGCTTGCTGGCGAGCCTGCTGGCGGGTTGTTAACCGCCCTCTTCCTTGGCGTCTTCGTTAGCCATATCGGAAATCTCTTTTAAGCGGGAAATGGCTTTAAAGTTAATGCTGTTGTCCGGATAAAGGCCCTCGTGATCCAACGTTCCCGCCAGCTCTCCGGTCAGCAATTCCAAAGCCTCATCCACCGTGGCCACGGCGTAAACCGAAAACAAACCTTGGCCAACCGCCTCCAACACTTCCTGTTTTAGCATTAAGTTGCGTTTGTTGGCAGCCGGAATGATTACCGCTTGCTCACCGGTCAGCCCGCGTGCCTGGCACAAGCGGAAAAATCCCTCGATTTTTTCGTTAACGCCGCCTATGGCCTGGACTTCGCCGTATTGATTAATGGAGCCGGTGACCGCAAAGCTTTGCCTGACCGGTGCGCGGGTCAGCGCCGAAATCAGGCAGCACAGCTCCGCCAGCGAGGCGCTGTCGCCGTCGATGTAGCCATAGGATTGCTCGACAGCGATACTGGCCGAGATAGCCAGCGGAAATTGCTGGGCATAGCAATGTCCCAGATAGCCGGTCAAAATCATCACGCCTTTGGAGTGTATGGCCTGGCCCAGTTCGACTTCACGTTCGATATCGACAATACCGCGCGATCCCGGATACACGGTAACGGTAATGCGCGCCGGCGCGCCGAAACTGCTGCCGCCGATTTCCAGCACCGTTAAGCCGTTGATTTTACCGATAGCCGCGCCTTCGGTATCGATCAAAATCGTGCCGTCCAGCATTTCCTCAAGAATCACCTCGGGCACGCGGCCGTTGCGGTATTCGCGGGCCGCCAGCGCCTGGTCGATATGGCTGCGGTCAATCTGTGCGGCGCCATTTTTGCGGCTGAATAAGCCGGCTTCGCCGATAATTTCCAGGCAATCGTTGATGCGCGCGGAAAAATATTGCTGGTTTTCCGCCAGCCTGCAACTGTGCTCGATCAAAGCTTCCACCGCATTCCGAGTCAACAGCCCCGCCCCCGAATCGATGGCTTGGCGTAACATCAGATTGGCAAATTGGTGCATGGCTTCGACATCGCGTGGTATTTGCGTATCGAAATCGGCCAGAATGCGGAACATTTCGTTGAACTCGGGATCCAGCTCTTCCAGCAAGTAATAAATATCGCGCGGCCCTACCAGCACCACTTTGACATTGAGCGGAATCACCTGCGGCTTCAGCGTGGTGGTGTTGATACCTAGTTCGGCGTATGGCGATTCAATCTCAATACGGCCGGATTTCAGCGCGCGTTTTAAGCCTTCCCAAACAAACGGGTAAGTCAGTAATTTTTCGGCATCGATAATCAAATAACCGCCGTTGGCACGGTGCAAAGCGCCGGGGCTGATCCGTCGGTAGCTGGTAACCAGAGTGCCTTGCTCGTTGATGTACTCGATGCGGCCGAACAAATTCTGGTAAATCGGATGCGGCTCGTATATCACCGGTGCGCCGTCGTTGGCCTGGTAATCGACCAGAATGTTGGGGGCATACTGCTCAGTCAAGACCAGCCGCTTTACGCTGTTATCGCGGTTATCCAAACCCCGGCCGGGGACGAAATAATCGGAAACGGTGGTGCTCAGATGCACTTGCATATCCGACAAAAAACTCACCGCATCTTCAATATGCTGGTATTTTTCCTGCAATGCCGCAAACAACGGATCTATGGCTTGCTTGATGGTATCGCAATCCAGTTGCCTTAGCTTCTCCACCAACTCGCGCCGCCATTGCGGCAGCTCGATCAGAACATCGCCCAGATACTCTTCAAGCGCTTCGACTTGTTTGTGGAATTGCTCGCGCTCAGCCTGGGAAAGCAGGGCAAACTGGTCTTCATCCAAGGTTTTGCCGTCGCGTAACGGCGCGAACGTCACCGACTCGCTTTCTCTGAACAAGGCGATATTCATGGCCCTGGCGCGTTCGTCCACCAAATCGATGGCGGCGTTATAATGCTGGCTGAACTGCCGCTCCAGCGCGCTTTTTTTCTGCTGATACGCCGGGCTTTCAAAGACTGCCGGAAAAGTCGCCAGCAGATCGTCGATGAGTTTGTCAATGTCTTTACCGAATTCATGGCCGTAACCGGCCGGCAGGCAAACCGCCACCGGCTCGCGCGGATTGCTGAAATTATCGGCATACGCGAAAGCCGGCGGTGCCGGCGATTTTTGCGCGGCTTCCGACAGCTGGCTGGTTATCAACGACAAACGGCCGGTGCCGGGCTCACCCATGACGAAAATGTTGTAGCCCGGATTCGGCATGGCAACGCCGAACTCCAAAGCGGCTTGCGCGCGCGGCTGGCCTAAAATCGGGGTTGGCGCCTTAGGGGTCTCGGGTAAGTCAAAGCCGGATAAATCCACGCTGAGTCTTAGCGCGTCCGGCGGGAGCTTTAAATCTTTATGCATGCAAACTGATTGCGCTTCAAAATAAAAATCGGCCGGCTTAAGAATCATCCAGCCGGCTGGCTAAATCGGCCAATTGCGAGATTAGCGACGCATAGACCGCTTTATCGCCGGTTCTTACCGTGGCATGCGCCACTTTGCGGCCTTTACGACCGGCTTTATGGTACAAATGCAGATGGGTTTGCGGCATGGCAAGAATATCCTCAGACTTTGGATTATTGCCGATAAAATTGACCATGGCGGCAAAGCCTTCAGGGCGGGTATCGCCCAGCGGCCAACCCAGGATTGCTCTTAAATGATTTTCAAACTGGCTGGTTTGCGCGCCTTCGATAGTCCAGTGGCCTGAGTTATGGACGCGGGGGGCAAATTCGTTGGCAACCAGGCCGCCGTCAAGTTCGAACAACTCCAAAGCTAAAACACCGACGTAATCCAGTGCTTCCAGCAAGCGCCGGGCGTAGCCTTCAGCCTGTTCCTGCAAGGCGTCGCCATGGCAACATTCCGAGACCCGCAAAATACCTTTATTATGCAGATTCTGAGCAAGCGGATAAAACGCCACTTCGCCCGAAACGCTACGCGCGGCGATGATGGAAACCTCGCGCTTAAACGCGACAAACCCTTCCACAATGGCCGGCGCGCCTTCCAGTGCTTGCCAAGCCGGCGCCAGATCCTCCGGTGTGCGCAAAACCGCCTGGCCTTTGCCGTCGTATCCCATGCGCCGGGTTTTCAATATCGCCGGCCAGCCGATTTGCGCCATAACGCCGGTAAATTGTTGCAGACTGGTAACATCCGCATAAGGCGGCGTGGGAATTCCTAGTTGTTGAAAAAAGTCTTTTTCCAGCAGCCGGTCTTGTGCGGTTGCCAATGCTTGCGGCGGCGGATAAACGGCGGTGCGGGCAGATAGAAAGGCGGCCACTTCGGCCGGTACATTCTCAAATTCGTAAGTGACCACATCGGCTTTGGCCGCCAATTCCGCGAGCAGGGTTTGATCATCGTAAGCGCCTAAAAGCTGCTCGCATAACAGCCCGGCGCACGCATCTTCGCCGGGATCCAGCACGATAAATTCCAAACCCAAAGGGTAACCGGCGAGCGCAATCATGCGCGCCAACTGGCCGCCGCCCAAAATACCCACCTTCATGCGTCAGGCTCTCTGGGGTCGGGGTTGGCGAGCACGGTTTCGGTTTGCTGAGCGCGGAAATCTGCCAGTTTTTGCCGGTATAGCGGATGTTTGTTGCCCAAAACGGCAGCCGCCAGCAGCGCCGCGTTAACCGCGCCGGCTTTGCCGATTGCCATGGTGCCCACAGGAATGCCCGCCGGCATTTGCACTATGGACAGCAATGAATCCACACCATTTAAAGCTTTGGATTGCACCGGCACGCCCAACACCGGCAAAACGGTTTTCGCGGCGGTCATTCCGGGTAAGTGAGCAGCACCGCCGGCGCCGGCAATAATCACTTCCAACCCTCGGCTTTCCGCAGTTTCAGCATAGTTGAAGAGTTTGTCCGGGGTGCGGTGCGCGGAAACCACTTGCACTTCGTGGGGAATTCCCAATTGGGTCAGCGTGTCTGCGGCATGTTTCATGGTTTTCCAATCGGAAACCGATCCCATAATGATGCCAACCAATGCGGTCATCGTGTGTTTTCTCCTGCCGGAACTAGAGGCTGACATCCGGCATCAACCAGTAAAACGGGTAATAATATCATAATTGTTGCAAGCGCCCAGGATGTTTGCCCCAAGCTTTGCACTTACGGTAAAACTCCCGTATCATCTAGCCGAGCGGTTCAAACAACCCTTTATCAACCTGCGGACTGTAAAACAAAAACCCGGTTTTAACACTGTATCCGGCCAAAATCTAAAGGATCGTTATGATGATAAGCAAGACAAGTTTAATGGTGCGTTTACTAATAGTTACCCTGTTATCTTTGCTAGTAATCGGTTGCGCCGGCAGCAGGACTTCCGAAAGCACAGGCGAATATTTTGACGACACGGTTACCTCCAGCAAAGTCAGAACCGCGATTTTATCCGATGTAGGA
Source organism: Methylobacter sp. (assembly GCA_002928495.1). Taxonomy (GTDB): domain Bacteria; phylum Pseudomonadota; class Gammaproteobacteria; order Methylococcales; family Methylomonadaceae; genus WM-3-3. The sequence continues at coordinate 18,852 of PERF01000025.1, forward strand.
CTGAAGGTATTTCAAATCAGCGTGGAAACTTTTAAAGGCGTGGTGCAACTCAGCGGCTTTGTCGATTCCGAAGCCACAATCAAACGTGCTATTGATGTCGCCAGAAAAGTGAAAGGCGTAAAATCGGTCAATAACAGTTTAATCGTCAAATAGCCGGGCTATCGGAATGAAGCTCATTGTCCTGTTATCAGGACTCGCGCTCTGCTGTTTGCTTTTGATCTTCCTCAAGCTCCGCAAAGCCAGGCAACAACGGGCCGATTCAAACCGGCGGCAAAATAAGTCCTGGGGATATTTCATCAAACTCCCCCAGGAACCTGAAAAACGCTGTCCGGCGGCAATGGCTCGGAAAAATAAACCCTTCGTCGCCGAAACCATGGCAGCGCTACCGCGCCTGCCGTTGCTGGGCTGCAACCAGAAAATCTGCCGTTGCAGTTTTGAACCCATGCCCGAGCGCCGAAAACGCAACGACAGAAGATTGTTAAGCGATCGCCGCTTTGCCATCCGTTTTCAAACCAAAATCGACCGCCGAACCGTCGACGACCGGCGCCGACACAATACCATTTGGAAGCACCGGGATTAACACGCTGTCTACCCCGACGCCCTCACCATGATTAAGTTGCAGCTGTTCTTTCTGGCCGTGGGTTTTTACACCCGGCTGCCTTGCCCGCGCAACCTTAACTATGATTTGTTGCCGCAAGCAGCGGTGTTTCTTCCCCTAATCGGCTGGATAACCGGTTTGATCTGCGCTCTCACTTTTGCTGCCGCCGACCGGCTATGGCCGGTGTCCACGGCGGTGATCCTGGCTTTAGTGGCCGGCGTGCTGGCCACCGGCGCTTTCCACGAAGACGGCTTTGCCGACGTCTGCGACGGCTTTGGCGGCGGCTGGCAGCGTGAACAGGTTTTGGCCATCATGAAAGACTCGCGTGTAGGCGCTTATGCCGCGCTCGGCTTGATTTTGCTTTTTGCCCTAAAAATCAGCTTGTTAAGCAGCTTTCCGGCTGAACGAATCCCGCTGATTTTGATAGCTGCCCATAGTTTAAGCCGGTTTTGCCCCTTGCTGATCATGCGCCACTACGGGTATGCCCGCAACGCCGACAGTAAAAGCGCGGCGGCCGTCTATCTACCCGGAAACACGGCGTTATCACTGGCAGCGTTGACCGCCATTGCGCCGTGCCTGCTATTGCCGGGCTTGGCTTGGCTGGTCGCCGCACCAATCGTTGCCGTCAACTGGCTATTGGGCCGCTATTTCAACCATCGAATCGGCGGCTACACGGGTGACTGCCTGGGAACCAGCCAACAAGTGGCGGAAATCGTGTTTTATCTTAGCCTGGAAGCGCTGTGGACATTTACCTGATCCGCCATACCAAAACCTGTGCCCAGCCGGGCTTGTGTTACGGACAAAGCGATATTGACCTGGCCGAAAGCTTTAGCGAGGATTGCCAAGCTTTAAAACGAAAACTGCCGCCCTTAACTTCAGCCAGCCGGGTTTACAGTAGTCCGTTAAGCCGCTGTCAAGCCTTGGCGCAGCAGTTGTGCGGCGAGATCACTACCGATGAGCGCCTAACCGAAATCAATTTTGGCGACTGGGAAGGCTTGCGCTTTGATGACATCGCCCAAGACCGGTTAAGGCAATGGACGGATAATTTTGTTGAACAAGCCCCGCCCAACGGCGAAAGCTTTACCGACTTATGTCGCCGCGCGGGTGAGTTTTGGCAGGACATGCTGTCAACCTCTTACGATCAAATCTTAGTGGTGACTCATGCCGGTACCATCCGCGCTTTACTGGCGCAGGTGCTGGACTTGCCGCCGGCTAACGCGTTCAGAATCAAAGTAGGCATAGGCTCGGTGCATAAATTGCAGCACGAATCCGGTTATACCTATATTGATTATCTTAACCATTGACCTGAAAAGGCTTTTAACATGCACCCATTGACGGTATTCGGCACCGGTTCCGATGCCGGCAAAACCACACTGGTCATGGCCTTGTGCCGGATTTTTTCCCGGCAAGGCCTACGCGTGGCGCCATTCAAAGCGCAAAATGTTTCCAATAATTCAGCCGTCACCCGGGACGGCCTGGAAATCGCCCGTGCCCAATATTTGCAGGCACAAGCAGCGGGCGTGGAAGCCAGCCATTTGTTTAATCCGGTACTGCTGAAGTCGCAGGGCTCAAGCTCGGTGCAGGTCATCGTCAACGGCCAGGTTTACCGAAACCAGTCCGTTGCCGGTTACTATGCCGACATAGATGACTTGAAACATCAGGTCGCGCAATCTTTTCAGACCTTACTCGCCCAATATGACCTGGTCATCGCAGAAGGCGCGGGCTCGCCGGTTGAACTGAATTTGCTGGAACAAGACTTATCCAACACGTTTATTGCCACAACCTTTGAAAGCAAAAACATTTTGGTGGCCGACATTGAACGCGGCGGCGTGTTTGCCGCCATTTACGGCACCTTGGCGCTGTTAAGCCCTGCACTACGCGCCAACCTGATCGGCGTGGTCATCAACAAATTCCGCGGCGACCGTAAGTTTTTCGCCGACGGCCGCACTATTATCGAACAGCGCTTTGGCCTGCCCGTCTTGGGCGTGCTGCCGTTTCAGCCGCTAAATATCGATATGGAAGACAGCCAGTCGCTGCTAAATTATCAGCAGCGTTTCGGCGCTATTAAAATCCGCATTGCCGTCATCGCGTATCCGGGCCTGAGCAATTTTAACGATCTCGATCCGTTAATGGCCGACCCGGAACTGGAGGTGGAATTAATACACGCCTTCCGCCCGCTGGAACACTTCGACATGGTTCTGCTACCGGGCAGCAAAACCGTGATCCGCGATTTAAAATGGCTTAAACAATCAGGCTTGTTCAACGCCTTGCAAGCTTACACCAAACCGCTATTCGGCCTTTGCGGCGGCTACCAGATGCTCTGCCGCACGCTTCACGACCCGCAAGGCCTGGAGCACGACACGTCGGGAACGGAAACCGGCTTGGCCTTAATCGATGATGACGTGCATTATTCAGCGCCCAAAATCCTTAAGCGCGGCAGTTACCGCATCTTCTCCCTAGACGCTATTGAAGGTTATGAAATCCATTGCGGCCGTTTGAGCCACCATCCGTTATGGTACCAACAAGGTCGCATTGCCGGTACCCATGTACACGGCGTATTCGAAAACGATGCGTTCAGAGCAGCTTATTTTGGCAGCCTCAATACCGGTTACCAGGGCTATGACTTCTGTGCCTACCGGGAAGACCAAATTCACCGGTTTACCGATATGGTCCATGCCGAGCTTGATGTCACCGCCATTTTAAAAGCACTCTCAGCTTGACTTATTGCCGCCGCCCCAAGGCAAAACCTTTCTGTAGCACGCCCATTTGATAATATTCCGCCGCATTGATGCCGTAGTTAGAGGCTTTGGCAATTCTGCGTATGGTGTAAAGACTTCCGGTTTCATCCTGCGGCATGGCCGCCAAATCTATCACTCTTTCGGTCACGGCATTTCTATCTTGATCCAAAATCAGCAAGACCTTAGGCCGTAAACGCGACGCTTCATTAATTTCAACCACTAAGCCGATACAGCCATTGGTCATTTCCACAAAACAGCCCGGCGGATAAACCCCCAAGCTTTCCACGAATTTAACAACCAGCGTCTCTTCCAGATGCAACCCCATCATGTCGAACATGATCTTGGTCGCTTCCAAATGCGTCCGGCCTTTTTGATACACCCGGTCGCTGGTAATGGCGTCGTACATGTCGGTAATCGTCACGATTTTGGTATACAACGATAAATCATGCGCCAGCTTTTTGCGGGGATAGCCCTGCCCGTCCAGGCGTTCGTGGTGCATGAACGCCGTTTCACTGGCGCCGAAATACATATCCTTGCTGGATTTAAGCAACTCATAGCCTAGCGTGGTATGGGATTGCATAATGCGCATTTCGTCGTCATCCAGCCTGCCGGGTTTGTTTAAAACTTCCAGCGGCACCAGCATTTTGCCGACATCGTGCATCATGCCGCATAAACCTAAATTATTCAGGCTTTGTTCGCCCAAACCAATGTGGCGACCCAACACCACGGATAACACACAAACGTTAAGACTATGCTGCGCAGTGTATTCGTCCTTGTTTTTTAACTGCGTTAACCACAAGTGTGCATCCGGCGAATGCAGAACGCTGTTAACACATTCGGCAACCGCTTGCTTGGCGACTTTTGCATCCACATCTTCGCCCCTGGCAATGCGGTCCATGAAGTCCGCTACCAAAGCGCCGGTCGAGCGATAAATTTGATCGGCACGCTGAATTTCATCTTCAAAATTGGAAATTTTCGGGGGCGGTTCAGGGTATGAACCAAGGCATTGAGGAATTTCCTGCTCACTGCGGATATGGTTAGCGCGTTTTTTAAGCTTTGTGGTGTCTATAAAAACGAAATTACAAGTCTCGCGCAGTTTTTGCAAAACAGCTTCCGAATCGATCTCAAAACCCTGAAATAAAAAATCCGTCTCTAACCAGGGCCGGTCAAGCTCGGCAACGTACATGCCGATCTCAAGCGCGGTTACAGGCGTGCGGACTCGTTCCGGCGTCGGCACAAGACTGTCGATAACGTGTTTTTTCTTCTTATTTTTAGGCAAAAACCAAGCTTTGAACATTGACTACCAACACAAAAACGTTCTGTAGGTAAAAAGTCTAGTTCAAAATTTGCAACTTACTGCGATCCAGTTCACATGAAGCAAACAAAAAAAATGTGGGGCTTTTGCTTTGCTCGAACGTCTTAGTTGTTAAAGTACCAAAAGCCGATCAGTGGAGGTGTTATGAAATCCAAACGTACAGAACTCAACGGCAATCCGCTGCAAACCGGCGCGGAATTTCCGAACGCCCGTTACTTTCAAATCCATTTTCAATATTTGCATGAAATTATCGGCGATTTGAAAGTCCAAGTTGATAAGGCCAATCAGCAAATTGCCGAATTGCAACTGCAAATTCAGGATCATGCCGACAGCAACAATTAAACAAAACCTAATCGTCAGCATGACGATAGATCAAGGCATTTGCCGCAGTCAACTGCGTTAAATAACATAGCTTAATTAAGGCTACGGTATAACCTGTTTCTTTTTGCTATAAGCCTTCTTTGCAAAAATATAAGCCCTTGTTTTATAATAAAAAATTAATTCAAAATCAAACACACAGGCATTGCAGTTTAAAATTTTTTATGGAACAAAATTTGCGTAGACTAATAATGCATCGAATTCTTGATTATTAAAAATTTCTTAAATGACTGCTTTAATGCAATTCAACCAAGCAGTCGTTTTACTCCAAAATTAAAAAATTGCAGATGATTATGTTTTTATTTAAAGACTCCGACCATTCCGCTACTAACAGTTTTTTGCCGGCGGACGGAGATCAAAAACCCGGTTCTTTCTGGCGCAGGCTACTCCTTGCCATGACTGGCGAAGAAAACCCCATGGTAATGAAGGTGTTACTCGGTATTTTAGTGGCCGCGTTACACCTTTGGCTTTCCGTGCAAATTTTGCAGCCCAGGCCACAGGAAAAAATCACCGAAGCACAGCCCTTGCCGATTGAAGTGGCCCTGGTTCCTCCGGCTCCGGTGATTGAACCGCCGGCCCCGCCGCCGCCACAGCCGCCTGTGCAAAAAAAGCCGGAGCCTAAACCCAAACCGGTCAAAAAAATCGCGCCCAAACCCAAACCGGTGCCGAAAAAAGCCGTTCTGCCGGCCCCCGAGCAGGAAACTCAACCGGTGACGCAACCGCCGGTTGCCGATTCGGCGCCCGCGCCTGCCCCACCGGCGCCGAAATCCGCCACGCCCCCCAAAGAAACCTTTACCGAAGCCAATTTTCATGCGAATTACGGCTATAATCCGCATCCCAAATATCCCCAAATTGCCCGTTCAAGGGGTTGGGAAGGCCGGGTATTGCTTAGAGTCCATGTTTCTGCCGAAGGCCACAGCACCGGCATAGAAATTCAGCAAAGCAGTGGTCACGACATCCTGGACGAATCCGCTGTCGAGGCGGTCAATAAATGGAAATTTATCCCCGCCAAACGCGGTGAAACGCCGGTAGCCAGCACCGTGGTCGTGCCTATCAATTTCACGTTAAAAAATTAACTCATATAATAAAGATCTAGGAGAATTGAATGCCTCAACACATTGCCCCCGCCATTATTATCGACGGAACTTTGTACACCTTACTGGTTTTCTCACTAATAACGTGGACCATCATACTGTTCAAAGTCTGGCAATTTGCAAAAAGCAGTTACTACAACCGGCAATTCGAACAGGCGTTCTGGGATTCACCTGACTTGGACACCGCACAAAGCCTGCCCCCGGAAATCACCCGCGGCCCCCTGGCCAGACTGGCCAATCGAGGCTTTGAATGGCTGGCGGAAGTGCAGCGTAGCGCCGGCAAAACACTCAAGTTCAGAGGTCTTTCCCAGCAACAATTGTTGGAACAAGCCTTACGCGTGCAAACTCAAAAAGAGCAACGGCAAATGGAAAGCGGCCTGACCATGCTGGCCAGTATTGGCAGCACATCACCGTTCGTCGGTTTATTCGGCACTGTTTTAGGAATCATGCACGCCATGCATGAAATTACAAGCAACGGCAACGCCAGTTTAAACGTGGTTGCCGGCCCCATCGGTGATGCTTTAATCGCAACTGCCATTGGTATTGCGGTAGCGGTACCCGCGGTTCTGGCTTATAACTTTTTTTTACGCCGGGCCAAACTTCAACGCAGCACTCTGGAAAACTTTGCCGACGGTTTTATCCATGTTATTTTCGGCGACGACCACTAAGAGGATACCCCCATGGCTTTTAAGACCCAATCCGAAGACCAGGACAGCATGAGCGAAATCAACGTAACGCCCCTAGTGGACGTTATGCTGGTTTTGGTAGTCATCCTGCTGGTGACCGCACCGCTGATAACCCAATCCGTGCATGTGGAACTACCTGAAACTCAAGCCACCACCCCTGACGTCAAAGACCCGCCCATGCGGCTAAGCGTTAACAATCAGGGAGCAATCGAGCTAAACGATAAACCCGTTGCGGATTTAACCGAGCTGGAAACCATTTTAAAAAACGAATTAGCCAAAAACCCGGAAACCGCCATTCATCTGTATGCCGATAAAGCGCTCAATTACGGTCGTGTAGCCGAGCTGATGGCCGCCGTTCAACACGCCGGAATTTCAAAGCTTGGCTTTGTTACCGTTGAAAAATAACGCAAAAAACAATCATGGCTTGTCATAACAACATCGTTTAAAATGATTGATTAACGCGCCCGTAGCTCAGCTGGATAGAGCGCGGCCCTCCGGAGGCCGAGGCCAGAGGTTCGAATCCTCTCGGGCGCGCCATT
>PERF01000026.1 GCA_002928495.1 Methylobacter sp.
AAGTACGTTTTTCAGCACTGGCCATAATAAAACCCCTGAATGATAAAAAACCAGTATGAATCTATCACACCAATTCATACCTCTCAAGGGTCTTATAAATTAGCTATTGTATTTTTTATCTGACTACCCCGTACCTCTCTTCGGCGCCATTTAAAAGGTTGAGCCTTCTGATTATGTCTTACGATAAAGGCCTCAATCGCACTCTTTAACTGCTCAGCACTTGAAAAGCTGGCGCCTTTGAGTGTTTTGCGGGATAAAATGCCAAACCATATTTCAATCTGATTTAACCAACTGGCTGAAGTCGGTGTAAAGTGAACTTCACTCGATTCTGATAGTGTTCTAACCACGCGTCGTTTTTCTTATGCGTGCAATAAGTGTCCAGCGGGAATAAAGTGAAAGAGTTAGCCTATAAGCCGGGTTCTGTCGAGAACAGTCATTCATCTAGGCCGCAAGTCGCCTTGCAGCTCAAGCAATCTACCCGGGAACGGCGCGGGCCACGCCTTGGTTCCTCTATTTGATCTTGCTCCAGGCAGGGTTTGCCGTGCCGCTTTTGTTACCAATCGCGCGGTGCGCTCTTACCGCACCTTTTCACCCTTACCGGCCTAAGCCGGCGGTTTATTTTCTGTGGCACTTTCCGTGGGCTCGCGCCCCCCAGGGGTTACCTGGCACCTTGCCCAATGGAGCCCGGACTTTCCTCCATTTTACCGGATGGTAAAACAGCGACTGTCCAGCTAACTCTTTCAGGGAACATTTTAGCACAGGCTGAAATCGGCATTGTTATTGCGTATAAAAAATCGGTTGTTTCAAGGCCGTTCAGGTTGATTCTATTCCACCTCAACCGCGGCTTTAGCCAGCCGCAAAGCCGCTTGGTACAAGAGCTTCTTGCGCCCGCCGGTGATTTGGGCAGCCAGTTCGGCGGCGGTTTTTAGCGAGCACTGTTTTAATAACAACACGAGAATTTTTTCCTGCTCGGGGGTGATGTCTTCGGCCTCCGGCTTTTCCTGGGCGCCATCGACAATCACCACAAACTCGCCTTTGCGCATGTCCGGACTTTGCTCAACCAGCGCCAACGCTTCCGCCAGAGTGGCTTTGACGATGGTTTCGTGCAGCTTGGTGATTTCCCGTGCAATCACTATGATGCGTTCCGGCTCCAGTACATCGGCCATATCCTTTAAGCAGGCCAAAATCCGGTGGCTGCTTTCGTAAAACACCCAGGTCACCGGATTGCTCAGTTGGTTTTGGAAAAAGGCTTTGCGCGGGCCGGATGTTCTGGGTGGAAAGCCTTCAAAGCAAAACCGGGTAACCGGCAGGCCCGCCGCCGATAACGCCGCAATCAACGCACAAGGTCCGGGAATCGGGCTGACTTCAAAACCGGCGGCCTTGGCCTGTTTGACCAGCGGCATGCCGGGGTCGCTCAACAGCGGCGTACCGGCATCGGACACCAAGGCAATGTTTTGACCATCGGCCAGCTTTTCCAGCAACGTGTCGGCAACTTTGTCTTCGTTATGTTGGTGCAAAGACACAGTTTTAACGGCAATGCCGTAGTGGTTAAGCAGCACCTTGACGTGCCGGGTATCCTCGGCGGCGATCAAATCCACTTGCTTGAGCACCTCCAGGGCACGCAGGCTGATGTCAGCCAAATTACCTATCGGCGTTGCAACCACGTATAATCTGCCTTTGGCTCTTGACATGGAACCTCATAATTAAAATAAAGCTGGCCAACCCATGGAAACCATTCACATGAGACGATATTTGCTATGTACTTTAGCCGCCTACACCTTGTTAAGCCTAGGCTGCTCAACTGCAACCAAACCGGCCAAGAAAGCCCGGCCCGTGGCCGCCGCACCGGCACCCGCCAAACCTAAAGCGGAAACCGTTAAAACCGCGCCATTATACCAACCGCCGGCGCAAACCCCAGCAACCGCGCAACTGGCCGCCCGGCTGCACGCGGTTGAGGATTTACTGCAACAAGGCCGTGCCGCCGAGGCAAAGACCCTAGCCGACAGTTTAAACCCGGTTGACCTGGACGATGCGCAAAAAGATTTGCTGAATTTGTATTACGCGCAAATCTTGTTGAGTTCGGGCGAGGCTGAGCTGGCCTTGAAAAGTCTAGGCAAAATCACCCCCAGATTGCTGGCCCCTGAAGATAAAAGCAAATATTGGCAAGCCCAGTCCTTTGCCTTATCGCTGACCGGCAATGCGTTAAACAGCGTGCGCGCGAGAATTGAACTGGACAATTGGCTGAAACTGCCGAAAGACCGTCAGGACAATTATGCCGCCATCATCGAGGCTTTACAGTTGCTTCCCGGCCTGCCACAGGCCGCACAAGCCGATGCGCAACTGGCAGGCTGGCAAAGTCTGGCACTGCTGTTAAAATCCCCGGCGGCCGATCCTGCCATAGGACAAGCCGCCTTGCAACAATGGCAGGATAGTCACCCCGGACATCCCGGCAACGGCTATCTGCAAACCCTGAAAAGCCAGCCCGCGCTAGGCGCCATCGCTTTGCTGCTGCCCGGCTCCGGTGTGTTCGCACAAGCGGGTGAGGCCATCAAAGCCGGTTTTATGGCGGCTTACCACAGCCAAACCGGCAGCAAACCGGCGCTGCAGTTTTACGACACGCACCAAACCGGCGCGCTGGAACTTTACCAGCAAGCCGTTGCCGCCGGCGCCAAGCTGGTGATCGGGCCGCTGGAAAAGGATAGCTTGCTGAATCTGGCCAACGCGCCGGATTTTCCGGTGCCGGTTTTGGCGTTGAATGTGGTGCCCTCAATTCAGCGCAACAACTTGTACCAGTTCGGCCTGAGTCCCGCCGACGATGCCGAGGAAGCCGTCCGCATGGCCATGCACGAAGGCGGTCGCAATGCCATTCTGCTCACCCCGGACAACGATGCCGGCAAGCGCACTGCCGATCTTTTGAATGAAAACTGGCTGTTGCAAGACGGTCGCATGGTACACAGCCAAACTTACGACACTCGCGCCACCGATCATTCCGCCGCCATCAAACAATTATTGTTGATTGACGAAAGCGAGGCGCGCTTCAGCAAAATTCGGCAATACTTCCCGGACAGCCAGTATATCCCGCGCCGCCGCCAGGATGCCGATTTACTGTTTCTGAGCGCTTACAGCAAGGAAGCGCGCAACATCAATCCGCAGCTGCATTACTTGCAACTGGGCGATTTGCCGATTTATGCCACCTCCAGCGTATTCAGCGGCATCGTCAACAAGCAGCAAGACCATGACCTGGACGGCATTAATTTCTGCGACATCCCCTGGGTGTTCGACAAAACCGACTTCGGCCCGCTTAGCCTTTCGGCCCTGCAAGATGTCTGGGCCAAATTTCCATCGTCCTACCTGCGTCTGGTTGCCATGGGGCTGGATGCGTTCACGCTGGGCCCGAAACTGGATCAATTACTCATCACGCCTTACCGGGGCGCGACCGGCAACTTATCGCTGGCAAGCGGCAACCGCATTAAACGCGAACTGACTTGCGCGCAATTCGTCAACGGCAAACCCCAGGTCAAAGCCTTGGACGGGCCGTAAACATGGCTTTACTAACCGGTTTAAAGCACAAAGCCGCCCATTTGCTGCGCGGAGAACGCGCCGAAGACAAAGCCTTGGACTATCTAAGCAAGCAAGGGTTGAAACCGGTGTGCCGGAATTTTCGCTGCAAACACGGCGAGCTGGATTTAATCATGACCGACCAAAACGCCTTAGTTTTCGTGGAAGTGCGCTTTCGCAGCAGCGATAAATTCGGCAGCGCCTTGGAGAGTGTTACCCACAAAAAACAACAGCGTATCATTGCCGCCGCACAGACTTATTTATCCCGGCAGCAATCAGACGGTCCGGTACGCTTTGATGTTGTGGCCTTATCGGGCGACGGCGGCATTCAATGGGTTAAAAACGCGTTTTAATTATAAGATGGAATTACAAAACCGCATCATCAGCCACTTTTCCGACAATATTCAAACCCAGCAAGCCGCCATGGAGTCATTGCTGGAAATTATCGAATTCGGCGCCCAGCGCATGGCGGGGGTATTGCTCAACGATAAAAAAATCCTGACCTGCGGTAACGGTAGCGCAGCCTTGACCGCCCGCCATCTGGCATCGGCCCTGCTCAACCCGTTTGAGCGCGAACGCCCGGGGCTGCCCGTGATTGTCCTGGAAACCGACAACGCCATCGTCGGCAATACCCACCCGGACGATGTTTTTGCCCGGCAGATCCGCGCTTTAGGCCAAACCGGCGATTTATTGATTGCCTACAGTAACGGCGATAAAACCGCCAGCATCAGCAAAGCCGTTGTGGCCGCGCACGATAAAGGCGTCGGCATTATTGCCTTAACCGGCGACAACAACCACTCGCTATCGCCGCTACTGAACGAAATGGATCTGGAAATCCGCGTGCCGTCGATTTATAACAAACGCATTGAGGAAACCCATCTTTTGATCAGCCATTGTCTGGTAGACTTGGTTGATCATCAGATTTTCGGCGGCTAAGACCAACCTATGGCAGTTTTCTCAGAACACGATATTTCCGGCCCGGTTTTGGCTTGTTGGCAACGGCTAGGCATAGATGCCGATACCATCAAACTGCGGGGGTTGCCGTTTTTTTGCGAACCGGCGGCCTTGGTGGAAGCGGATGTCTCCCGCGACGGGCGAATCTTCATGCTGACGCCGGAAGCCGCCCAGGCCTGGAAAATCATGAAACAAGCCGCTGAAGCGGACTCGGTGGGCATGTATTTGATTTCCGGATTCCGCAGCATAGAACGTCAAACCGAGTTGGTTGAAGCCAAGCTGCAAAAAGACCAGGCAATCAGCGCCATCTTATCGGTTTTGGCCCCGCCCGGCTGCAGCGAACACCACACCGGCCGGGCCATAGACATCGGCGCGCCAAGCTTTGCCGGGCTAGATGAAGCCTTTGAAGACAGCGAAGCTTTCCATTGGCTACAAGCCAATGCCCGACAATTCGGCTACACCCTCTCGTTTCCGCGCGACAACCCCTGGGGTTATCAATACGAGCCCTGGCATTGGTGTTTTCACTCGGCGCTTTAACTTAAGTCCGCTTGTTTCAAACCCAACTAAGACTAGGCTTGCTTCATTATTGTCCAGCTTCAATCAAACGGATGCGCATGGACAAATCGATTGCCTTGATATGTTTGGTTAAGGCGCCTACGGAGATAAAATCCACGCCGGTTTCGGCCACGGTGCGGATATTTTCAAGATCAATGTTGCCCGAAGCTTCCAGTTCAATGCCTAAGCTGTTCAACGCCACTGCTTTGCGCATAGCTTCCAGACTGAAGTTGTCTAGCATGATGCGTTCGGGTTGGGCGGCTAGCGCCTGTTGAAACTCGGCCAAATCCTCAACTTCGACTTCAACCGGTACTGAGGAGATACGGCGTGCCGCCTGCACCGCTTGGGCAATGGAGCCGGCCGCGATGATATGGTTTTCTTTAATGAGCACGCCGTCATACAACCCGACCCTGTGGTTGTAGCAACCGCCGCAGGACACCGCATATTTTTGCGCTGTTCTAAGGCCGGGAATGGTTTTGCGCGTATCCAGTACTTTGCAGCCGGTTCCGGCCACTGCGGTAGCATACTGGCGGGCAACCGTTGCCGTGGCCGACAAAGTTTGCAATAAATTGAGCGCGGTGCGTTCACCTGTTAATAACGCTCTGGCCGGCCCCAGGACGCGGCATAGAACCGTATTGGCGGCCACAGCCTGGCCTTCTTCGGCCAGCCATACCACCGCGACTTGGCTATCCAACGCATGAAACACCGTATTGAACCAAGCTTGCCCGCACACCACGCAGTCTTCGCGGGTAACCACGTCGGCTTGTGCCTGCACGCTTGCCGGGATGATGGCGGCAGTGACGTCGCCGGTGCCGATATCTTCCTGCAGCAACGGTAAAATTTCCGCAACCGGTAATGTTTTATTCATGAGTCATTATTCCAGAAGCGCTAATACACGCTCGATAAACGCTCCGGTATCGTCCACCACAATACTGGCTTCACCCTGGATGAGCTTTTGGTTCAACACCTGCGCCGGCAGTTGCAGCAGTTTGGCTCCGCTTTTGGCCACCAGCAGTACCGTTTGTGTTTCAAAACTCTGCCAGATAAATTTACCCCAAAACGAGCCCGATTCAGTTTTGAATACCAGCCACACCGGCAGGGTAAGCGCTTCGACAAAACTGGTGTCACCCAGGTTGGGCACGCTAGTTTGCGCAATCAGGCCGGCGGGTTTTTGCCCATCTGCTGCCAGTTTTTTATCCAATAAAATCACATGCAAAACCGCTAGTTCTTTAAAAAACCGCGCCTGCTGTTTTTTGTCGTAAGCAATGCGTTTAAGCCCTTTTCTCAACTCCTGCACCAAGCTTGGCAAAAGCTTTAGTATGCGTTTTTTTTCCTGCTCGTTGGCCGGCGGCAGCACACTGGCGATCAAGTCGTCTACCGCCTTAAGGGATTGCTGCCATTGCTGCGGAGCTTGGTATTTTTGTTCGTAATCCAGCCGCAAAACCTGAACCCATACCGTTTGCAGGAACGTGGTGACCGCCGGGGGTAATTCGGTGGCATGAGGATTTTTTTGTATGCATTCGGCAATTGCGCGCATGGCCACGGCTTGCTTGTCCTGACCCAGCACGGCATCCAAAGTGGCCTGTTGCAACGCCATTACTGAAGCCTCCAGCGTGTCGGCATAGCTTTCAAACGCCTGCAGTTGCGCCCGCCAATAACCCGGCTCGGGCTGGCTGTTGAGCGCTGATTGACTGAGTTGGGCACTGATTTGCTTGATCTCTCGTTGGTCTTCGGTAATCAACGGATTGAGAAACCGGCAGGCTGTAACCGCGCTATTCAACAGGCCTGCAACCGGGCCTTGCGGTCCCAGCAGCAACTCCGGTTGCGTTAGGGCAACCGCTGCAACCGGAATCTCCAGCGCCAGCAGGGCAGGCTTTATAGCATTTGGAAGACGGTTATCCGACGCCAAAGTATCGAAAACCAGGGTTACGATATCCAAAATATCTTCGTGATCTTGGCTAAAACCACGCGGCTCGCCGTCATAATCCAAGCGCGCCAGTTGTTCAACAATGGCGAGTTTTAAAGGTTTCCCCCGGTTGACACCAGCTTCCGGGGCTTGAGCCTGCAGGGTTTTCAGTACATCTAACGCATGCTCCAGTTCAAAGCTTTCATAAACCCCGGCACCGGTTGGCGCCAAAGCGGCGTAACGGGAAGCGGACTCGGCTTTTCGAAAGCGCGCCAAGGCCGGCTGCAACCGCGCCAAATAGCCGATTGTCGATGCCGTCGTCTCAACAGGGGCCGATGGAACCGGTTCAGCCGGCGCGGTAACCGAAGCGGTTTGGGCATTGGCGGTTTCAAGTTGCTTGGCCATATCCAGATAGACTTGTCTTAACTGGGAAAAAGCATGGTTTTCAAAGCATTTATAAAGCACCACCCGGCTTGCCGAGTTTAATTTAAACGCTCTTAGCACTTGCGCCAGAAGACGCACCAGTTTCTCCGGCGTCCAAATACTAGGCGAAGGCACTAATCCTCGCTTGACCCAATAACTGTTTAAAGCACGGTTAAATGCCAACAACCCCTCATCGGCCAGGCTTTCGGTATTGCGGATAATGGTTGATAGCGCGCATTCCTCCTCAACATGGCTGTCTTCCACCAGGCTGATCGCGGTAAAATCTACCGTCGCCGATCCTGCCGATAACTCGGCCTGCGCCATGGTTCGCAGTTGATTTAAGTAATTTTGGCTGAGCTCGTGCCGTATTCCGCGAATATATTCCAGTAATTTCACATAGTTATTTTTTTCCGGCCGGTCGCGTTCCTTGCTTAACTGCAAACCGAATTCGGTATCTATACTTAAACTGCAACTGGTCACAACCGGCTCAAAAAAGCGGACGAAAGCCTCGTTAATGCTGGTTAAAGCCTGGGTTTGCGGGGTGTTATGGAGTTTTTGCTGTGCTTGCATTCGACTAACATTGATATTGATATTTCAGCGATACGATTTACCCATCAAACTGCTGCAACAGCTTGACGTTGCCTTGCGATTTGTGTGTTTAAATAATAGGCTTTTTTTGAAGAATTTCCTGTAAATTATTGACTTTATGCAGATTGACCAACACTGGCTGTTAGATGCCGAACGAATTCCTTCGCCTAATTTTGACGACCGCCCGGATGCTTCGGACATTAGTTTGATCGTTGTTCACTGCATCAGCCTGCCGCCTGGGCAATGGGGCACGCAATATATCAACCACTTATTCCTCAATAACCTGGATCCCGCTGAACATCCGTATTTCCGGGAAATATTCCAGTTGAAGGTTTCGGCGCATGTCTTGGTGCAGCGCGATGGCCATCTTAGCCAGTATGTGCCTTTCGACAAGCGTGCCTGGCATGCCGGGCAATCCAGCTACCAGGGCCGCGAGCGTTGCAATGATTTTTCCATAGGGATTGAGCTGGAAGGCTCGGACGATACCGCGTTTACCGCCGCCCAATACGCCAGCCTAAGCCGGTTGATATCGGTTTTATTTGACCATTACCCTAAACTAGGCAAACAGCGTATCACCGGCCACAGCGATATTGCGCCCGGCCGCAAAACCGATCCCGGCCCCGGGTTTTCCTGGCCAAGGCTGCTCACTCTGCTGGACGACCTGCCTCTCGATGCACCACGCCAATGCCGAACGACTCCGCAATCAGCAGAATAACCCCTACTGTAATCGCCGAATCCGCGAAATTAAACGCCGGCCAATGCCAGTCTTGGTAATAAACATCTATGAAGTCAATGACATAACCGTAAGCGATACGGTCTATCAGATTACCCGCCGCGCCGCCTAAAACCAAGCACAATGCCACCGCCAGCAGGGTTTCATGACGTTTCAGCCGGCTCAACCAAACGGTGATGCCCACGCAAACAACAATCGCCAATCCTGAAAACAGCCAGCGCTGCCAACCGCCGGCTTGGCTTAAAAAACTGAACGCCGCGCCGGTGTTGTGTACATAAGTCAGCTTTAACGAGGGCAACAACGCAATCGAACTGTAAAGCGACATACAATTATCCACCGTCAGCTTGGTTGCCTGATCCAGCACTATCACGACCAGTGATAACCAAAGCCACTTCATACGGCCTAAATCAAACATATTGTCTATTTTCACCATGTCCCACCACATTTTCCACACAACGGCCGCAAAGCTCGGGATGTTCCGCATTAGCGCCGACATCCGACCGTTGATGCCAGCAGCGCACGCATTTATTATGTTCCGAAACCATAACTTTTACCTTTAAGTTTTCCAACTCGCTGGCTTCGGCATTGCCGGCCTCACTTAACGGTAAAGCTTCCGCCTCCGAAGTGATTAAGACAAATCTTAATTCTTTGCCTAACGACTGCAAAAGCGGTAATACGCTGTCGTCAGCGTACAAAACGACTTCGGCATTCAGTGACGCTCCGATTTCGCCACGTGTCCGGCTTTTTTCCAATGCCTTGCCGACGGCGGTTCGCACCGCGATAATTTTCTGCCAGAACGCCCGGTCCATGGCGGCGCCTTCAGCAATTGGCTGCAAACCTTGGTACCAGGTTTCCAGAAACACCGATTCACTACGCGGCCCCGGCAGGTATTGCCAAATTTCATCGGCGGTATAACTGATGATCGGCGCCAGCCAACGCACCAAGGCTTCCAGCACATGATACAGCGCGGTTTGCGCCGAACGCCGGGCCAAGCCGTCGGTTTTGCCGGTGTACTGGCGGTCTTTGATTACATCCAGATAAAAGCCGCCCAAATCAATCGCGCAGAAATGATGCACTTTTTGGAAGACTTGTTGAAATTGATACGCGTCATAGGCGGCTTTGACTTCTTCTTGCAGTAAATAAGCCCGGTCTATCACCCAACAGTCCAGCGCCAGCAAGCGATCGCCCGGCAAGGCATCCTTGGCAGGATCAAACCCATCCAGATTGGATAACAGAAAGCGTGCGGTATTGCGCAGCCTGCGGTAACCGTCGGCGGTGCGCTGCAAAATTTCATCGGACACGGTCATCTCGCCGCGGTAATCGGTACCTGCCACCCAAAGCCGCAAAATATCGGCCCCCAGGTTTTGCATGACCGACTGCGGCGCCACCACGTTGCCCTTGGACTTGGACATTTTCTTGCCTTCGGCGTCGACGGTAAAACCGTGCGTTAACACGGCTTTATACGGCGCAACGCCATACATGGCCGTGGATGCCAGCAAGGACGATTGAAACCAGCCACGGTGCTGATCGGAACCTTCCAGGTACAAATCGGCCGGGAATTGCAGCTGTTCGCGCTGGCTTAGGACACAGGCGTGGGTGACGCCGGAATCGAACCAGACATCCAAGGTATCGTTGATTTTTTGATAATGTTCGCTATCCGCACCGATAAGCTCGGCCGCATCCATCTCAAACCAGGCATCAATGCCTTTTTCCTCGACCCGTTTGGCAACCTGTTCCGTCAACTCCGGCGTGCGCGGATGCAATTCGCCGGTTTCCTTGTGCACAAACAAGGCAATCGGCACACCCCAGGTACGCTGGCGGGAAATGCACCAGTCCGGGCGGCCTTCCATCATACTTTCGATGCGGCCTTGGCCCCAATCGGGAATCCAGCTGACGTGTTTGACTTCTGCCAGCGCCTGCGCGCGCAGCTTGTTTTTGTCCATGGCGATAAACCATTGCGGCGTGGCGCGGAAAATAATCGGCGTTTTATGCCGCCAACAATGCGGATAACTGTGGAATATGGCTTCGTGGTGCACCAGATTGCCTTTGCTTTCCAGAATTTCCAGTACTTTGGCATTGGCGTTGAACACATGCTGCCCGGCGAAAAATTCGGTGCCGGGCAGAAACACGCCGTCATTACCGACCGGATTGTCCACCGGCAAGCCGTATTTCATGCCCACCACGAAGTCATCCTGGCCGTGACCCGGTGCTGTGTGAACCGCGCCGGTACCGGCATCGATAGTGACATGGCCGCCTAAAATGATGGGTACCTGACGGTCGTAAAACGGGTGTTGCAGACGCTGGTTTTCCAAGGCCTGGCCTTGGCAATAAGCAATCACGCGGTAATGCTCGATACCGTAACGCAGCATGGCGTCTTTTAACAGCGCCTCGGCTATTACTAAACGCTCCGATTTGCCGTCTTTCTCACATTGCACCACGGCATATTCCAGCTCCGGATTTAACGCGACGCCCTGGTTGGCCGGCAAGGTCCAGGGCGTGGTGGTCCAGATCACCACGGATAATCCGCCGCTGCCTTCATGTTCCGGCACGTGGTGGCATTGAGCCAGAAACGCGGCTTCGTTTACCACCTTAAAACGCACGTCTATGGCCGGCGAATGCTTGTCTTCGTATTCAACTTCCGCTTCCGCCAGCGCCGAGCCGCAATCGGTACACCAATGCACGGGTTTGGAACCTTTACTCAGGTGGCCGTTGGCGCTGATTTTGCCCAAAGCCCGAATAATATTGGCTTCAAAGCGGTAATCCATGGTCAGGTAAGGGTTGTCCCAATCGCCGAACACGCCCAGGCGGATAAACGCCTCTTTTTGGATGCCGACTTGTTTGCCGGCGTAATCGCGGCAGGCTTTGCGAAATTCCGCCGCCGAGACCTTGTGCCCGGCCTTACCGACTTTTTTCTCCACCATCAATTCAATCGGAAGACCGTGGCAATCCCATCCTGGCACATAAGGCGCGTCAAAACCGCTTAAGGTTTTGGATTTAACGATAATATCCTTCAGCACTTTGTTGACCGCATGCCCGATATGAATCTCGCCATTGGCGTACGGCGGGCCATCGTGCAAAATGAATTTGGGCCGGCCTTTAAATTGCGCTCTGATTTTTTGGTAAAGCTCCGCACTATGCCATTTTTTCAAGCGTTCCGGTTCGCGTTGGGACAAATTTCCCTTCATGGGAAAATCCGTGTTCGGTAAGTTAAGTGTTTCTTTGTAATTCATGCTCATAATAAAAAATTACGGCGACCTCAATGATTAATAAGTTGTCAAAAACGATGTAGCGCTAAGGGCGGGATGGCTGACGGCAACTTTAGCCGACATCGCAAGCCGTGCCTCAGCTTAATAACTGCAATAGCGCAAACCGAAACAATCCGGAGAAAGTGTTATTGTAAAGGCTGTAACGCACCAGCGTACCGGGTTTCTCCCGCTAATTTAACAACGCCTCTTGGGTAAACATACTGATTTGCAAGAATGGGTTCATGATTGACGGCCAAAGTCTTGTCTTCCGGCAATAAAGCGAGTTCTTTGCCAAGAAAATTAAGTTGGTAATCATAGTTATCCGCATCAATAAAAGCGGTTTTTTCAACCGTCATATCGTTATTTGCAATAAGCGCATCGTTAATGTGATACCGCCCCGGCCCAACCAGCAAATTGTTGGTTGATATAACAAATTCAGCGCCCGCCGCCACCCGCAAAAAGGCCCCGCCATAGGGTTGGTCGTTAACCAGGGTATTATTAATGATGTAGAGTTTATTGTCTTCCCAGCGATAGCCTTCTTCGCCGTAATTAATAAGGGTTGAGTTTTCAGTCCTGCGGTTTTGTTGAACAATATTGCCGCGCATTTCCACAATTCCCCCATTGGGAAAATCCAACTCATAACTCGCCCGGCCTCCTTCTTGGTCGCTAAAACGGTTGTAAGCAATAAAGTTTTTTCTGGCCCGGCTTTTAAATAGATGCCCGATATTGGCGTGATGAAAATAACTCCCGGTTACTGTTAGCGATTGCACGGCGCCGATATAAAGATTGTGGCTAAGGCCGTTACCCGCCCCGTTATAAGCAAACTCACTGTTCTCAATTTGGATATTAGAGTTTTCGGAGCCCGCTAAAATGCCATTTTCATTAGCGTAGAATAAGCAATTACGAACCCGCAAATTACCCTTTTCGAACCGTATGCCGGCACCGTTATTGTCGTATACCCTCGCGCCTATAAACTCAATATTCTCAATGTCGAAATCACCGTCGCGTATAACCCAGATAGCTTTCGCTTCGGCGCTTTCACCATCGGCATACAAACGCGCGTTACCGTTGATGCCGCGCAACGTCAATTTTTTTTGCCGCCAAACCGCAACATCGCCGTGGTAGTCGCCGCTCTCAATTTGCACTATATCGCCATCAACAGCAATTTTTGCGGCCGCCTCAATGGTTTTTATCGGCTGAAACTTGCCCACTTTTATGATCCGCCCGTTAGCTGTCGTTTCATTGCTTGTAGGCCCCGGTCTCCCGACAGGGTTTAGCACTCCGGACGGTTTTAGCGGAGGCACATAAAAAGGCGTGTCATTGATCGCTTTTAGCGACGGTTCGCGCAATAACGTCCTTATACCGCTAAAAACCGGCAGCATAATTGATTCCAGACGAGGATGCCCTTGCAATCGGCGCTCGCAATAATCCATAAGCTCTCCCGGCGTATGGCCGATATTTTTATACACCATGACACCGGCAATCGGGCTAATGATCAGAACCGACACTAAAACAATCTTAACTATACGCATCACCGGCATCACTTCAAAAACAGGGAGCTAGGGCTGTAAACTTAATCCGTAAGAATCTTTTTAGCGGCGGCCACATCCTGGATGATCTGGCTTCTAAGGGCTTCCAACGACGAAAAGCGCACTTCGCCTCTGATTTTTTCAATAAATTGGACTTCCACATAATGTCCATAAATTTCCCGGCAAAAGTCAAACAAATGGACTTCCAAAATCACTTTCGCTCCGCCGTCAACGGTGGGACGGGTGCCGACATTGGCCACACCTTTGATAGCCTGCTCGCCGACCCCGGTCATGGTGACCGCAAAAACGCCTTCTATCGGCACATTTTTACGGAATAGTAATAAGTTTGCGGTTGGATAGCCAATGGTACGTCCGCGCTTGTCGCCATGCGCGACCCGCCCGCAAATCGAATACGGCCGACCCAGCAAAACCGCCGCCTCATCCAGTTTGCCTTGGCCCAGAAGATCGCGGATGATGGTGCTGCTGATCCGCAAATCCTGCAACTGAAACGATCCGGTATCCTCCACGGTAAAACCGAATTGTTTGCCTTTTTCCCGCAACATGGCAAAGTTACCGCGCCGCGCCTTGCCGAAATGAAAATCATCGCCGATCACCAGATGCCTGACTTTCAGTTTTCCAGCCAGCACCTCTTCCACAAAGCATTCCGCCTCGCAATTGGCCAGCTCTTGGTTAAACGACAAAACCACTAGTTCATCCACCGGCAATTTGGCAAATTCAATAGCTTTCTCACGCAACCGCATCAAACGAGACGGGGCATTATCGCCTAAAAAATATTCCAAAGGCTGCGGCTCAAAGATGGCGACCACAACCGGCAGATTTAAACCCCGTCCGCATTCCGCCAGTTTTTGCACTACCGCTTGATGACCCAAATGCAAACCGTCGAAATTTCCAATCGTCAAAACGCAGCCTTTGTCGGAACGTTTAAGATGCGATAAGCCTCTGATCAAATGCATTGGAAAAACTCTTATTTTAACACGCTTGTCACCGTGTTGAATTCAATCTGTAAAAGCCGCTGATTATATCGCCAGATGTCTGATTTTGAATCCTGAGACCAGCAAAACCGCAAGATATACCAGCATGCCTGCGAAAATCCAAGCCAGCAAATGCAATACCCGTTGTTGGGCCTGCCAATGCTGCCAATCCCCGGCATCCACACCGAAATACAAGACCACCGCCATGGTTAGAGTTGCCAGCGTAAGACGCAGTAATAAAACCGACCAACCAGACCCCGGACGATAAATTTGATCCTTGCGCAGTTTCCATAACAGCAATCCGGCATTGACAAAAGCGCCTAGCGAAGTTGCCAAAGCCAAGCCCGCGTGCGCCAAGGGAAACACCAATAACCCATTAAAAAACAGATTGGCCAGCATCGTGTAAACTCCGTAACGGGCAGGTGTTTTCATATCCTCGCGCGCGCTAAAACCCGGTACCAAAACCCTTACCAGAATAAATCCCAATAGCCCCAACGAATACGCTTTAAGACTCAGTCCGGCCTGATGCACGCCTTGCGCATCGAACTCACGGTATTCAAACAGCGTGGACAGCATGGGTTCGGCCAGCATGAACAAACCGGTCGATGCCGGCAAAGCGATGAACAACACCAGCCGCATGCCCCAATCAATGGCAGCGGAAAATGCCTCGGGATTATCCTGGCTGTAGCTTTTCGCCAAACCGGGCAGAATAACCGTTGCCACCGCCACGCCGAACAACCCTAAGGGAAATTCGACCAGGCGATCGGAATAATACAACCAAGACACACTGCCGGCAGCCAAAAATGAGGCGATCAAGGTATCGACCAGCAAATTGATTTGCGTGACGGAAACCGCGAACACCGCCGGCAATAGTTGTTTTAGCACGCGTTGGATGCCGGGGTCGGCAAAATCCACCGAAAATGCCGGCAGCAGCTTCAACTTGAGTAACGCGGGAATTTGCACAAGACATTGCACGCGCCTGCCGCCAACACCGCCCAAGCCAACGCTTTGATGGGTTCAGCCATGATCGGGGCAAACTTTAAAGCGGCTATGATCATGGCCACATTTAACACGACCGGCGTCAGAGCCGGCACCGCAAACCGCCCCTTGATGTTAAGCACGCTGGCGGCTAACGACACTAAAGCCACCAAAAGCAGATAAGGCTGCATGATCTGTAACAGCTCAACAGCCAGTCGGAATTGTTCAGTTCCGTAGCCGAAACCGGGCGCAAGCGCGCTGACCAAAACCGGCGCCGCCATTATCCCGGTGATTATCATCGGCGCCATGCCTGCGCATAAGGTGCCTGCCGCCTTACCGCTAAAACGCTTTAAACCGGCTAAACCGCCTTGGCTTTGGCAGTCCGATAATACCGGCATCAAAGTCTGGGTAAACACCCCTTCGGCAAACAACCGCCGGAAAAAATTAGGGATTTTAAACACCGCGAAAAAAGCATCGGTAGCCGGACTGACACCGAATACTTGCGCGATTAGCATATCGCGCACGAAACCTAGCACTCTTGAGATCAAAGTCATAAAGCCAACCATCAAAGTTGACTTGAATAACGGTCTGGCCAATGCTTTCTCTCCTTAAAAAACGATTGACAATGATATATTTTTTTACCGATAATGTTGGGTCTTAACTCAACCTGATGAGACCTCGACAATATGGCTAATACAGCACAAGCAAGGAAACGTGTCAGACAAGCGGAAAAAAGCCGCCTTCTTAACGCCAGCCAACGCAGCAACCTGAGAACTTTTATCAAAAAAGTTTTAGCAGCTATCAACGCAGGCGACAAAACCAGCGCGCAAACCGCGTTTCAAACAGCGGTACCGGTTATTGATTCCGCCGTTAACAAAGGCTTAATCCACAAAAACAAAGCGGCCCGCAGCAAAAGCCGTTTAAGCCAAAAAATCAAAGCCCTAGGCTAACCGGCCTGGGCTTTTGCCCCTTTCCATGGACGGCCTCTAGCAAAACCCGCTTAAGACAGCAAAACCAGATTGTCGCGGTGGATCAATTCCTGATCGTCGCAATAACCCAACAAAATTTCAAATTCCGAGCTGCTTTTACCGGCAATTAGCTTTGCCTCCTGGGCGCCGTAGTTGATTAAGCCTCTGGCAATCTCCGCGCCGGCTTCATCCACACAAGACACCAGCTCGCCACGCTCAAACTGCCCTTGCACCGCCTTAACGCCCACCGCCAGCAGGCTTTTGCCTTGCGAACGCAGCACTTTTACCGCACCTTGGTCGATCACCAGCTTACCTCTGATTTGCAGCTGCCCGGCCAGCCAGCGCTTTCTTGCCGCCAAAGGCTCGATATCAGGCACCAGATAAGTTCCTACCTCTTTGCCCGCAACGACTGAACCGATGATATTCTCACCAGCGCCCGGCGCTATTACCGTAGCCGCCCCGGAACGCGAAGCCAACCGCGCCGCCCTGATCTTGGTGTACATGCCGCCACGCCCCAGCCCACTGCGGCTTTCTCCGGCCACGGCATCCAACAAACTGTCGTTGACGCTAATTTCACTAATCAGCTTGGCATCCGGGTAAACACCGGGATCACCGGTAAACAAGCCGAGCTGGTCAGTCAAAATGATCAGTAAATCGGCCTCGACCAGATTGGCTACCAACGCCCCCAGAGTATCGTTATCGCCGAAACGAATTTCCTCGGTCGCCACCGCGTCGTTCTCGTTGATCACCGGCACCACGCCAAACTGCAGTAACGTCAGCAAAGTACTGCGAGCGTTTAAATAGCGCTGCCTATTAGATAGATCGTCATGGGTTAACAACACTTGTGCCGCGTGTAGTCCATGCTGCTGAAAATTGTCGTCAAACACACGCACCAGCCCCATTTGCCCTACCGATGCCGCCGCTTGCAATTCATGCAACAACTTGGGCCTGGTTTTTAAACCCAGCCGGCACATGCCTTCGGCAACCGAGCCTGAAGACACCAGAATCACTTCCTTGCCCTGTTTACGCAGCGCCACCATTTGCGCAACCCAGCCGGCAATGGCTACGGTGTTTAAGCCGCGGCCGCCGGCCGTCAGTAAAGAACTGCCGATTTTGACGACTACACGCTTGGCTTTGGCAAACTCAGACCTGCTCATGTCGTTCCCGTTTCATTTCCAAAAACTCCATAATGGCAAACATGAGTTCCCGCGTACCCTCGCCGCTTATTGCCGAAATTTTATAAACCGGCCCTTGCCAAGCCAATTCATCAACAATAGCCTGGCAATGGCTATCGACTTGATCCTGGGGTAACCGGTCAATTTTATTCAGCACCAGCCAGCGCGGCTTATCGGCGAGCTCCCGGCTCCATTTACCAATTTCCAGGGCTATTTTTTGGGCCGCCTCAACGGGCGGCAATGCCGATTCGTAAGGCTCCACATCCAAAACATGCAACAGCAAACCGGTGCGCGATAAATGCTTGAGAAACTGCAAACCTAAGCCGGCGCCGTCCGCCGCCCCTTCAATGACCCCCGGAATATCGGCAATCACAAAACTGCGTAATTCATCCACCCTGACCACCCCCAAATTGGGATGCAAGGTGGTAAATGGGTAATCCGCCACTTTCGGACGAGCGGACGACACCGCACGGATTAAGCTGGATTTACCGGCATTGGGCATACCTAGCAAGCCAACATCGGCAATCAACGTCAATTCCAGATTCAGCCGACGATGTTCGCCTTTAGAACCTTTGCTGGCATATTGCGGCGCGCGATTGATGCTGCTTTTGAACCGGGTATTACCCAATCCGTGAAAGCCGCCTTTGGCCACCAGCAAGGTTTGCCCGGTTGCCACCAAATCGCCGATTTCCTCACCGGTATCGGCATCGGACACCCGCGTTCCCAAAGGCACCGGCACATAGCAATCTTCACCTTTTCTGCCGGTGCAATTTCGGCTCATGCCCTTTTGCCCGTGTTCGGCCCGGTGTACCGAGTGGTAACGGAAATCGACCAAGGTATTTACATTCTCCACCGCCATCAGATAAACGCTGCCGCCGTCGCCGCCGTCGCCGCCGTCAGGTCCGCCCATAGGCACATATTTTTCCCGGCGAAAACCGACCATGCCGTTGCCGCCGTCTCCGGCTTCAACACGAATCTCCGCTTCGTCAATAAATTTCATAGCAGTGGGTAAAAGCTTACGATACAAACAAAAAAAGCCCCGCCACAGACTTGACGGAGCTCTTTTTGGTGTTTAATCAAACGACTTAAATTAAGCCGGAACTATGCTGACAAACTTGCGGCCTTGAGGACCTCTATTGTGAAACAGAACCCTGCCATCCGTTGTTGCGAACAAGGTGTGATCCTTACCGCAACCGACATTATCGCCCGCATGAAATTTTGTGCCGCGCTGGCGGACAATGATATTGCCCGCAGTCACCAATTCACCGCCGAAGCGTTTAACGCCCAGGCGTTTCGCATTTGAGTCGCGCCCGTTCCGGGTACTACCGCCAGCTTTCTTATGAGCCATGACTTTCTCCTGTTACCTTTAACCAGAAATGCCAGTGATCTGGACTTCAGTATAATATTGGCGGTGCCCCATTTGTTTCATGTGGTGCTTACGCCGTCTGAATTTAATGATTTTGATCTTTTTGTGGCGACCTTGTGAAACCACGGTCGCTGTAACTTTGCCGCCTTCGATGAAAGGCGCGCCTACTTTGACCGCGTCATCGGTTTGAACCAGCAAAACCTTGTCGAACTCAACACTGTCGCCAGCACCTAGTTCAAGTTTTTCGATTTTTAAGGTCGTACCTTCTTCAACCCGGTACTGTTTACCACCTGTTTGAATTACCGCGTACATTTTAGCAAGCCCCATCAAGCGTCGTTATCTAGTGAACATAGAATTATATTTTCAAACTTGCTCCAGGTCAATGTAGAATTTATGTTTTAGGTCTAAACTGATGCCGTGCAAGACATTTATATTGGGTTATAATACCGAAGATTAATCCAAAACCGGCCAAAATCCAGCCACTACACTATTCAAAACTAAGCATTCATCCAAAAAATGACCTCATTTGCATCATCTGTTGCGGATTCATCAACTGCTATCGACTTTGAATCCATCAAAAACCTGACTATTGCGGAAGCTAAAGCGGTAGATCAGTTAATTGTTGATGAATTATGCTCGGATGTCGTGCTGATCAATCAAGTGGGACAATACATAATCGGTAACGGCGGCAAACGCTTGCGACCTATGCTGCTGCTTTTGACCGCCAAAGCCCTGGGCCAGGTTTCGCAGGATCACTTGATTCTGGCCGCCGTCATTGAATTCATTCACACCGCCACCTTGTTGCATGACGACGTGGTGGATGAATCCGCGTTAAGGCGGGGCCGGGATTCGGCCAATGCGGTCTGGGGTAATGCCGCCAGTGTTTTGGTGGGCGATTATCTGTATTCCAGCGCCTTTGAAATGATGGTGCGTACCAGCAATATGCGGGTCATGGAGATTCTCTCCAAAACCACAACCGCAATTGCCGAAGGCGAAGTGTTGCAGCTATTAAATTGTAACAATCCCGAAACGACCGAAGGCAAGTATCTTGAAGTCATCTCCCGCAAAACCGCTATTTTGTTTAGCGCGGCTACCCGCCTGGGTGCCGTTATCTCAAATGCGGATGCGGACACCGAAGACGCGCTGGCTCGTTACGGCCAACACTTGGGCGTGGCTTTTCAGCTAATAGACGACGCTTTGGATTATAAAGCCGACAAAGACGAGCTGGGGAAAAACCTGGGGGATGATCTGGCGGAGGGCAAACCGACTTTACCTTTAATTTATGCAATTCAAAACGGCACTAGCGAAGAAACCGCGATTATCACCAACGCCATCAAAACCGGCGACCGTGACGCGTTTAATGCGGTTTTCGACATTGTGCAGCGAACCAAGGCAATAGATTACACGGAAAACCGCGCTACCAAGGAAGCACAAAACGCCATTGACGCCATCGCTTTTCTAAAGGAATCCTGTTACAAAAGCGCCTTGATTGCCTTAGCGCGATTCTCCGTTCAACGCAGCTACTGATGCCTCAACCGTTCCGCCAGACCGGTGCTACGCTCAATGCTTTGGTTGATGGCGGCGACGAATACCGGTTGCGAAGAATACACCACCACCGCCTTCTTGGCACGGGTAATCGCTGTATAGATGAGTTCTTTGCTTAGCACGGGATTGATCGATTCAGGCAGCACCAGCAAAATCCGCTCGAACTCCGAACCCTGGCTTTTATGAATAGTCATGGCGAATACCGTCTCGCAACGCGGTAAACGCGCCGGCAAATAATGCTTGAAACTGCCGTCCTCACGCTCGAAAACCACTGACAAACTGCCTTTCTCATCGGCAAAACATAAGCCGATGTCGCCATTGTATAACTGTAAAACCGGGCTGTTCTGCACTACCATGACCGGCCGGCCGGGATACCAGATTTGGCCATGGGTTTCGAGCCAACCTTGTTCCTTGAGTTTGTGTTCCACGGCCCGGTTAAGCTCGACCACGCCAAACCGGCCCTGGCGGTTGGCGCATAAGGCTTGAAACCGGTTAAACTCGGCAAACACCTCAGCGGGCCCGGCGCCGGCGTTAATCAATTGCAGATAGCCGGTTTTATGCGCTGCAATAAACCCCGCAGTATCATTTTCCAGCCTCATCACCGAACTGTCTTGCTGCTGTAAAAGCTGCCAGGCAGTTGCACTTTGCTGAAGGTTAACGGCTTCAGCCAGCGCTTTGATTGCACCGCCGAAACGGTGCGATTTTTTCAATTCGACAGTGTGACTGGGCATGGCTGCCGTTAAATCCGCCAGCACCGCACCGGATTCAACCGACGCCAGCTGCTGGCGGTCACCCAGCAGCAGCAACCGGGCGCCCGGTTTAAGCGCATCGACCAGTTTGCTCATCAGCGCTAAATCCACCATCGAGGCTTCGTCAACCACGACTAGATCGTAAATTAAAGGCTGCCCGGCGTTATGCCTGAAAAACGGCGACCACAGCCTTGCTCCAAGCAGCCTGTGCAACGTGGTGACGTGATCGGGCAGAACGGCTTTGATGCTTTCAGCACACGGCAAACCGGCTTTACTGACGTTAAGCGCCTGCCGCAAACGCATGGCGGCCTTGCCGGTAGGCGCGGCCAAGGCCATCAACAGCGGTGTCGGCGAGAGCTCCTGCAGCATGGCCAGAATTTTGACCACGGTGGTGGTTTTACCGGTACCCGGCCCACCGGTGATCATGGCAAAGCTGTTGGTAACCGCCATTTTCGCGGCCTCACGCTGCCAGTCCCGGTCGCCGTCCGGCGGCAGCTCCGGAAAGTAGCGCGCCAGCAACGCCTCAAGGCCTTGGTACTGATGGCTAGCCAACGCCAGCTGCTTAAGCTGCCCGGCCAGACGCTGTTCGTAATACCAATAACGCTGTAGGTAAAGCCGATTGTGGTCGATAACCAAGGGCATCACTTCCGCCGGGCTATCCGCGGCCGTCGCCAAGCCCGAAGACTTCACCAGGGTTTCAGTTTCCGCATTCAGCATCAGGCAGCTATGGCCTTGCTGCTGGCCCGCGCAAAGCGCCCGCATTAACGCCTCAAACTGAACGAGCTGAGGTCGGGACAAGCCCCGCGCACGCTTGGCCATAAACCGGGCAAATGCCGCTGACAGCCGGCTGCTGGTGGCTTCTTCCAACATCAGCTCGCCGCCAACACCCGGGTGAGCGCCTCAACCCGCTCAATATCGGGCTGCACCGCATACACCCCACGCATAGGCGCGTCGCCGGACATGCCGCGCACGAACAGATAACGCACGCCGCCGAAATGCCGCCGGTAATCGTAATCCGGCAGACGCTGTTGTAAATAGCGGTGCAACACCACAGTATAAATCCAGTATTGCAAACCGTAGTTATGTTCATGCATGGCTTTGATCAGACTATCCGGGCCATAATCCGTTAAGGCATTGGTTTTGTAATCGGCCAGATAAAACCGGCCTTGGTATTCAAACACCAGATCGATGAACCCGGTCAAAAACCCGCATAAAGATTTCTCCGCCAACGTCTGCACGGCCGGTTCGCCGGCCAGTATCCGGTTAATTTCGGTTATGTTCATGCCGGGTACCGCCAGATAAAACGGCATTTCCTTGAGGCAGCCTCCCTCTTTAAGATTCATCAGACAAAATGCCGCATCATCGGCTGCCAGCGGCGTGCTGACCACGGTTTGCAGCAAGCGGTCCAACTGTGCCGGCTGCGCCATGGTAACGCCGAAGCGCAAACAGGCTTGATCGCGCCGGACGGCATCAAGCCTGCCCTGGGCCAGCTCGGCAAAGGTGTTGTTTTCCAGCAGGTCATGGACGACGTTCCCGGTTGCCGCGCCTTTGGGCAGCATGTCCGTTACATCGCGCAAGCCGGATTCCGACGGTTCGTCCTCGGCCCGGGTCTTGGGCAGCTCCGGCACGTCCGACTGGCTGAGCGCGGTTAATGCCGTGTAGCTGCTCATCTGCCAGGCTGTGTATAAGGTTCGGGTCAGCCGGCGGGCGGACAAACGGCTATTGCTTAACGCCGGCGAATAATAGTCAAACGCCGGCTCTGCGCTTAGCTCGCAGTAAGCAAACGCCTGCGGCCACTGTCTTGGAAAGGCTTGTAAGCGTTGCTGCTGATCCTCATAGCCGCCATTTGCCAAATCCAGCAGCCAGGTCAAGGCCGATGGATTGGGGGCAGCTTCCGTCCTGACATCGGCCCAGACCAGATAACACCGGGCTTGGGCGCGGGTCAAGGCGACATAAAGCAAACGTAAATCCTCGGCTAGCTCTTCTTGTGCCGCCAATTGCTTATGTTCCTGAAAATCGGCCGATCCTAAATCGAACCACATCCGTCCGTCCTTATGGCAGGCAACGCCGGCTTTGTTGCGATCCAAACTGCCGCCAGACTGCCAAGCGAAGGGGCAAAACACGACCGGATACTCCAGGCCTTTTGACCGGTGCGCGGTGCTGATGGCTAAGGCGTTGGCGTCGCTTTCCAATCTGAGTTGTTGTTCCTGGCCTGCAGCGTCGGCATTGCTGATGGCCGAACGCAACCAGGCCAGGGTTTTGGCTATGCTTAAGTGCTCGCTGACCACGGCTTCCTGCAATAACTCCAACACATGCTGAATATCGGTAAGCCGGCGCTCGGCCAGCACGGTTTTAGCCAGCTGGCCGGGAATGTTTTCCCGATGCAGTAAATGCCGCATCATCGCCATCAGGCCTTTTTGCCGCCAATCCTCATAATAGCCTTGAAACCGGCTGGACCAGCTATCCAGCAAGCCTTCCTGGCGACTTAACCGGTACAAATCCTGCCCGTCCAGGTCAAACCAGCCGGTGGCCAGCGCCTGCTTGAGCAAGCCGGCGTCGCCCGGCCGACTGACCGCCTCCAACACTTTATATAAGATCAAAGCCTCGTTACCGGCGAATACCGAATCCACGCCATTGATCACCGACGGCACCCCGGCTGCGCGCAAAACCGCTTGATAGTCTCTAGCCTGCTGGTTGCTGCGTACCAGAATGGCAATGTGCTCGGGCTTAATCGGCATGCCATCCAGTGTGTAGCTGCCATCCAGCAGCTTGAGCACTTCCTCAACGACTGCCAACTGCACCTGTTCAATCGCTTTGCCTTTGCTCCAATAACCGCTTTTGCTATCGGCAGGCGGCAGCTGCCACAACGCCATGGGCGCCAGGATTTCACCCCGGCGTTGAACTTGCTGTTTATCGTACGGCAGCGCCGCTTCCACCGGATAAAACGCCAATCCTTCCAGTAAAAACGCATGTTCTTTGGCGAACAAGGCATTCACCGCCGCCACCAAAGCGGGATGCGACCGCCAATTGTAGGCCAGGGTGTAATGCTGGCGCGCCTGCCGCTTGGCTTGCAGATAAGCAAAGATGTCGGCACCGCGGAATTTGTAAATGGCTTGTTTGGGATCGCCGATGAGAAACAGCCAACCGTCGGCAAACAAACGGGAAAAAATTTGCCATTGCACACGGTCGGTATCCTGAAACTCGTCGATCAACACGGCTTGATAGTGCCCCTGCACTTGTGCGGCCAGCATGCCGGCCGCCTCGGTTTGCAACGCGGCCGCCACCCGGTTGATCAGGTCGTCAAACGACAGCACGTTCATCTGCTCCAACTGTTTAGCCATAAGCTCCGGCAGCGCTTCCAGCAAGGCTCTGCGGAAAACCACGCCGGTTTGCGCCGTCGCTTGAGCCAAGGCTTCAAAAGGGGCCGTATTCAGATTAAGTTTGCTGAGAAAATCGAGCTTGCGCTGTTCGCCGGTTTGATTTTTGGCAGCCCTGAATTTATTCCCGTGCAAGCCTTCCAGCAAACCGTCCCAAGTCAGTAAAGCCGAAGCTTCCACGACCGCAGGTGTCCAGTCGCCGCCCTCCAGCCATTGCTCCAGATCGGGTACCGTACGCCTGAGCTCATCAATATAAGAAGTCTTAAAAAAGGCCGAGGTTTCATCGGGTAGCA
>PERF01000027.1 GCA_002928495.1 Methylobacter sp.
GCAATCTGCTTGGCTTTGAGTTCGTTAACCGTAAGCGCGAATGCCGAGGTTGAAGAAACTGCCAAAGAAAATAAAAAGCCTGAGTCTTCCGACAATGCCGATAGCGCGCAACTTGAAGCGGTGACGGTATCGGGTGACTGGTTAGGTATTCCCACAAAAGAAGCCATCAAAAAATATCCCGGCGCGCGTAGTGTGATCACCGAAACCGAGCTTCATGAGTCCGGCGCCAGAAATATAGAAGACGCATTGCGTTTAGTACCAGGTGTCCGCGTTCAAGACGAAACCGGTACCGGCGTGCTGCCCAATATTTCGGTCAGAGGCTTGAATCCCGCCAGAAGTGAGCGTGCCTTGGTGTTAGTGGACGGCATACCACTTGCCTTGGCGCCTTATACCGGAACCGGGCTTTCGTTATTTCCGGTTACGTTACAAAACATTCAAACCATAGACGTAGCCCGCGGCGGCATTGCCGTGCGTTACGGGCCGAACAATGTTGGTGGGGTGATCAATTTCATCACCAAACCCATCTCCAAGGAGTTTAGCGCGACTTTAAAAGAGTCATTGGCGATTGCCACCGGCAACGGCAACGTATTGACGGATACTTACCTAAGAGCCTCGGGCTTTGTTAATGATTCGCTTGGCTTGCAGTTGCAGGTTAATTCTCAGCAAGGCGAGGGTTGGCGCAGCCACTCCGATACCGATGTCAGCAATGTGCAATTGAATGCTGATTGGTTGATTGACGATTATTCCAGTTTAAAAGGCAGTTTGCAGTATTACACAGTAGATACCGAACTTCCCGGCGCGCTGACGCCATCGGCTTTTGAAAGCGACCGCAGCCAATCGCAAAGGCCGTTCGACGATTTCAAAGCCGATACCTGGCGCGGCTCGCTAAACTATACCCGGTATTTTGATGATGGCGAATTCAACTGGACTAACTTTTCGCACACCAGTTCGCGTGACTTTTCGTTCGGACAGCCTTTCGATCCGTCCTTGCCTGTCACTAGCGTAAGCAACAGCCCACGCGATTTTTTCGTTGTTGGTAGCGAGCCGCGGGTGACGGTTTCGGTACCGATTGCCGGTATTAATAACCAAATTACCTTGGGCGGCCGTTTTGTTCGCGAAGAAGTCGATTTTTTAGTGAATAATGTCACTTTAGCGACAAACCGGTTTACCCGCCAGCGCGATTGGCATTTTGAAACCGATGCTTTTGCCGCTTACATCAGCGACACCATCAGTCTTTTCAACGACCGCCTGAAATTTACGCCGGGTTTGCGTTACGAACATGTCGATACCGTTTTCAACAACCGTCTGGCGACAACAGCAGCGGCCACCAACAATCTATCCGAAGAGTTGCTACCCGGCGTGGACATTGGCTTTCAGGCTACCGATTGGTTGTTTTTATTCGGCAATACTCACCGTTCGTTACGGCCGCCGCAAGTTGCGCAAGTTACCTCACAGAGCGTAGTGGGTTCTGAAGTCGCCTTAAACTACGAGGCCGGCTTCCGTTTGAATCCGGTCAAGTCGTTGAACACCACATTCACGCTTTTCCGTATCGATTTCGATAATCAGATCGAGTTCGACCGCACCTCATCCACTTTCAGAAACCTGGGCAAAACCCGTCACCAGGGCTTGGAAGTGGAAGCCAATTGGCAGCCTGAGCAGGTTAAAGGCTTAAATTTGACCGGTAGTTACACACTGCTGGACAGCAAACAACTCTCAGGGCAATTTCAAAATCTTGAAGTCCCTTTCGTATCGGAAAACCAGATTACCTTGGCGGCCAATTACCAGTGGCAAGATTACCACGTCAGTTTAAACGGTAACTATCAAGGCGCCGCTTTCACCGACGCGGCGAACACGGTTGCCGAAGACCGTTCCGGCACAGTCGGCATCATTCCGGCTTATTGGCTGTGGAATATGTCGGTGGGTAAAAGTTTCAATACTTTCGGCCACAGTAAGACCAGCATCAACTTGGGTCTCAACAATATCTTCGACCGCGAATATTTCTTCCGCGGCGTTGATGTCAGCCCGGTCGGCAGACTTCCCAGTCCCGGCAGGACCGTATTGCTAAGCCTGCAAATGGATATTTAGTGAGGAGAAAAGTCCATGAAAACACTGATTCTACTGACCCACACACTTTCAGATGCCGTCAATTCAGGCTTTTTACCGGCAGCCAAGCGTTTGGGTTTACAGGTTGTTTTATTAACCGACCATCCGGACGTACACCGTAATTATTTCCAGGATGGTGACTTAACCGACCATCCGTCTGAAATTATCAGCTGCGATGTGTTTAATCCTTTAGCTGTGATAGAGACAATTTCGCGGCTGGCTGAGATACCGGCCGCAATCTTCAGCAACAGCGATCATTTGCAAACCAGCACGGCGGTCGCCGCGCAATATTTTGGTTTACCCGGTAAGAACTGGATGGTTGCCTATCTGTGTAAAAACAAGGCGCAAATGCGTTTACGGCAAAGCCTGCTGGGCATGGACAGCTTAACGTATCAGACGGTTAACGATGTGACCCAATTGTCGGCTTGGAAAATGCCATTTCCTTGCGTCGTCAAGCCTAAAGAAGGCGTTGCCAGTCAACATGTAAGATTGGCAGTGAATTTTGCGGCCTTGCAAAGGCAGTGCAATGCCATTTGGGAGGCCCGGCCGGGTTGCACGCTATTGGTGGAAGAATACCTGGAAGGCCCGCTTTACACCTTGGAAACGTTGGGTGATGGTACGCAATTTTCAGTGTTGGGCGGGTTTCGGGTAACGTTGTCGCCACCGCCTAATTTTGTTGAGCTGTATGCGCAATGGGAACATGAGCCGCCCATGGCACATGAGGTTGTGCGCCAGATCAAGGCGATGGGCGTCGGTTTCGGAGCATGCCACACCGAGTATGTCGTCACTCCGAATGGCCCCCGGTTGATTGAAATCAACTACCGATGTATCGGCGATCACCGGGAGTTTTTGCTGGAACAAGCGCTGAAAATCCCATTTTTTGAAATTATTCTGCGCCTTCATTTGGGCGAACCGCTTAATCCCTTGCAGGTATCCACTAATGCGGCTGAAATCCGCTACCTGACAGCGGCCAGCTCCGGAACCGTCACAGCGATACCGGCAGCGTTTACCAGGGCGGAACAGCAAACAACGGTGTCTTTCCGGCAACTGCGGCAGGTTGGCGACCAAATAGTCATCAGCCATTCAAATAAAGATTATATCGGTGTTGTCAGCGGTTTTGGCCGCGACCGGCTTGCATTAAAACAAGCCATCGAACACGTTGCCGCCGGATTACGATGGGAGATTCAAGTATGAATAGCATAGCCGCACAATCCATGTTTCAACAGTTTGAGGAAGCCGATTATCTTTGCCGCCGGGTTCTGGACGCATTGCTGCGCGAAGATGTGCAAAACCTGGTCAGCCATTCCCATTGGTTTAGTGCTGAAAGCGTGCCTTTCCGGCGGCAATTGCCCGGCAAGCTCAAGAAGTGTCAATGGCTGGCGGCCCGGCATTTAAGCGGCGGTTGCCTGTGGTTAGCGGTAAAACCGGGCAGCTTCATGCAAAGCTGGGTATTGCACGATTTGCCGGTGTGTTGGGAATCGGCGGGGCGGTATCAATGGTTGGATGATCTGGAAAATATTCTCGGATTGTTCTATCAAGCGCTCAATGGTGAAGCGAGGCAACGCTTTGAAGCATTCGCCGAGGAATGTAAAGTCGCCGTTGAACATAGCATTATCTGCCGTCAAGAAAAACAGCGCTACTTTAACGCCTGCCAAATGCAATCTTACACCGGCAGCGCGCCGATTTGGCTGCAACATTTGTTGCATTATGAAAGGCTGGCGGCTTTTTTAGACCATCCGTTCTATCCGACCGCGCGCGCCAAATTGGGTTTTGACGCGGATGATCTGGCGGCATACAGCCCGGAGTTTCAAAACGCATTCCGCCTAAACTGGCTGGCAGTGCCCAAGGCAATATGCCGCCGCCACGGCAATATCGCCACAACCGGCATCTTGCCGGACTTTAGTGACTTAGGTCTGGACCCAAGCCATGCCGATAGCCATGAATTGCTGCCCGTGCATCCGTTTATGTGGGGTGAGCGTTTGCATACCCTATTGCGCGACCACGGCTTGTTGAACCGGGTTTTGTTAGCACCTAAGACCGCTTTGGAAGTGGTTCCGACTTTATCCGTGCGCACTGTGCAACTGTGTAATCAACCGCGTGTGCATTTGAAATTACCGCTTGCCATCAGGACGCTTGGCGGCATGAACATCCGCACAATCAAGCCCAGTACCATTGAGGATGGCCATACGGTGCAAACTCTTTTAGGGAAGATCATCCAGGATGAGCCGAAGTTGCGCGGGCTGGTATTGCTGACCGATGAAAGCCGCGGTTTAACGGCCGCGGAGTCGGCTTCGTTCGGTTATATCGTAAGACAATACCCTAACGCTATCGAACACGGCACCACGGTGGCTGTCGCCGGCTTATTGGCGGAAACGCCTAAGCGCAATCTAGTGGTGGAACAGTTGGTAGAGTTTTACTTTGACGATGACAAGGATTTTCTGGAGGCCTACCTCGACATAACCCTGCGCTTACACCTGACTTTGTGGTTACGTTATGGCATCGCGCTGGAATCCAACCAACAAAACTCATTGCTGGTAGTGCAACAAGAAGAACCCCGGCTGCGGTTATTGTTAAAAGACAACGACGCGCCGCGCATTTACCCGGCCATGTTGGCAACCAGCCGGCCTGACCTTGCTGAAGCCCTGGAGCGGCTGGTGGACCGCCGCATCCTGGCCGAAAACGAGTTGGCGCTGGCGCAAATGTTTACCACCATTACCTTACAGCTCAATATAACTAGCCTACTAGAAGGCCTGGCAGCAACCGGTAAACGGCGGCGTGATACTTTCTACCGGCAGTTGCACGCAAAAATTACTGAAGTCCTTGACGACCTGGAAGGCGAGGGAGTCAATACCCGTTCGGCCCGCGATTATCTCCTGGAATCGGAATGGCATTATCTGAAACTGCTGTTAACTGCCGCGACTTTGCAAGGTAAGCACAATACCGGGGCAGCAGACGTCAATAAATATTACGGTAAAACCGCTCCTAACCGGTTGCGGCAACTATGATCAACGGGCGATCCAAAGCCATAGCACTGGTTGCGCTGGGCCATTATCTGGCTTCGTTTACAGCATTAGGCATGCCGCCATTTTACGGGCTGTTACTAAATCGATCCTTGAATAACGACGCTACTTTTCTAGCAGGCTGGCTCTACATTATTCCTACAGTTTGTCTGGCCGTTTCCAGTAGCTGGTGGGGCCGGCTGGCTGATAAAAAAGGCCGTAAGCTATTGCTGATCAGGGCTCAATTAGGCTTGGCGTTGAGCTTTGCCGTCGCCGGCTATGCTGAGAACCTTTCCATGTTTGTGTTTGCATTAGTCTTGCAAGGCTTTTTAGGCGGCTCGTTTGCCGCCGCCAATGCCTATCTGGCCGGGATTGCCGAAGGCAGGAGCCTAGCCGGCGCGATAACGCTGATGCAAGGCTCGGCCCGTGCCGCCTTACTGACCGCACCGCCATTACTCGGCTGGTTATTATCGGCCGATAACCCGGTGCATATCTACCGCTACCTTGCCTTGCTGCCGTTAGCGGCGGCAATGTTGACCGCTTGTTTGCCGGCAGTGGAAAGCGCCGGTAAAACCGGTTCACTTGCCATTAGCCGGCAAGACCACCCGTTCAGGTTTTCGCATGGTGGATTACTGGCTATGCAATTCATATTTACCTTTGCCACGGTGATCAGCTTTCCTTATTTCATCCCGCATGCCTTGCTGCTTGTTCCGGATTTACCAGAAGCCGGCGCCGGCTTGCTGTTCGGTATGCCGCATTTACTTTATCTGCTGTGCGCCGCACCCTTGCAAAAGCGTTATAACGGCAATTGTCCGCATCTGAGCTTGGGCATCGGCTTTGTATTGCTGGCGCTATCCCTGCTTGCCCAGCAGCAAACCGAAACGGCCTGGCAGTTGTCGTTTTGGCGGGTGACTATGGGGGTGGCAATGACTTATTGCTTTATCGGTTTGCATAATGCCATGGCGGTGGCGGCATGCGGGGGACAAGCCGGCCATCGTTTCGGCCGTTTTGAAAGCTGTGCCAAATGGGCTACGGTTGCCGCCGGACTGACTGCCGGCATCAGTGTGCAATACGGCAGCACAAAAATGCCTTTTTTGCTGGGCGCCATCGTTTTATTGGGCGCCTCGGTTTACTTGTTCGGTCAATCCTTTAAGCATTTTCGCCTTGCCAATTCATGAGGACTTTCACTGATGACTACACAATTTTCAATTACTATCCCTGCTATTCAATCCAGCGAAGATCAAGCCGGCAGGCGTAGCATGGAAACCTTGCTCAACTGTTTTTGCCGTGAAGTAGCGGTGCCCGCAGGCCAGGTTGAATTGGGTTTGGGGCAAGCCGATATACCCATGGCGTTACACGCTTTGATGGCGCAAGGTGCCGGGCGTGTGCTGCAAATACGCTTGCCCAAGCTGGATACCCGTCTGGCGGTGCTGGTGGAAAAAGCCTCGATGACTTCAAACTTCCGCTACCGCTCTTTGGTTTTTCGTAAACAGCCGGAGGAGGGGTGGACGCCGTTGAGCTGGAAAAACCTGGCGCAACTGCTGTTGAACGATTTGGCTGTGCGGTTTGAAACGCCATTTAACTTGGAGTTACTGCAACAGATTTATGAAAGTGTTTCGGTCACTTCACGCATTCTGGCGAGCAAACCAAAAGCCGCAAAAGCGCCCAATTCGGTTTTAAACGCTTATCTTGAATCCGAGCAATCCTTGCTATACGGGCATCCTTTTCATCCGGCACCCAAGAGCCGGCAAGGCTTTTCCACTAGCGATCTGGAAGATTTTTCGCCGGAATTAGGTGCGCAGTTTGCCTTGCATTACTTTGCCGTACGCCGCGAATTTTTAATGCAGCAAGCCTTGGACGGACAAACGGGTTGTGAACATGTAGTGGCGGAACATGCGCCTGCGGTTATCGCAATTCATCCTGAATTTGCCTTGGTTCCCTGCCATCCTTGGCAGGCCCGGTACCTGCTTGAACAACCCCTGGTTGGCAACGCCCTGGCAGACGGGCGTTTGCAGAACCTCGGGCAATTAGGGCCTGATTATTTTGCCACCTCTTCACTGCGGACGGTTTTTCACCCTGAAAATCCTTATTTTTACAAATTCTCCTTAAATGTCCGCATTACCAATTGTGTGCGCAAGAATGCGCATTACGAGCTGCAAGGCGCATTGCACAACAGCCGTATCCTGCGGGATGAAGCAGAGCTATTAAAACGGCAATTCCCCAGCTTTCAGGTATTGCTTGAACCGGCTTTTATGAGTATCGATTTCAACGATTCCGACCGGGAGGCAAACCTCGCGGTCATAGAGGGTTTCGGCATGATCTTGCGCGAAGCCTTTGTTAACCGCTTGGAACCCGGTGTTACGCCCTTGCTGGCCGGCTATTTATTTGGCAACCATGTGCCCGGCCGCCTACAGCTCAGGCAATTATTGCAGCAAACCGTGATTAGCCGGGGTCTTTCGCTGAAGGCGGCGGCTACCCAATGGTTTGCAGCGTATGCGCAGTTATTGGCCAGACCGGTATTATTTTGTCTGTTCGAACGCGGTATCGTGTTTGAACCGCACTTGCAAAATGTTTTGATCGGCATTAAAAACGGCGCGCCCTGCCAAATATTTATCCGGGATTTCGAGGGCGTTAAATTAATTCCAGGCCACCCCGGCCATCACCTAAAAAGCTTACCCGAGCGAGTCCGGCAAGGGCTGGCATACTCTCAGGAGCAAGGCTGGAACCGCATTGCCTATTGTTTGTTGGTCAATAACTTCTGTGAAGCCATCCATCAATTCGACGCCTTGTTGCCCGGTATGGAACGCGAGTTATGGAGCATAGTCCGTGACATTTTAAGTCAGTATTTGCGGCAATTCGACCAACCGGCATCCAAGGCCGGCATCGAACCGCTATTGCGCGGTCAGGCGATTCCTTGCAAAGCCAATCTGGTCAATCGCTTTCATCGGCGTTCCGACCGTGAAGCCGGATATTTGTCGCTGCCTAACCCGCTCCCGAAATTTTAGGCGGTGCTGTCATGCAGCTGAATATTGACAAAATTGCCGATTCAATTCGGGCTATGCCCCCGGAAAGCCCGGTTTGCGCGTATTTATACGACTTATCGGCATTACAGCGGCATGTTGGCGCGCTCACGGCAAAGCTACCCGCAAACTGTGAGATGTTTTACGCGGTAAAAGCCAACTCCGATCTGCCGATCCTGCAGACGATAGCCCCTTTGGTGACCGGTTTTGAAGCTGCTTCAGGCGGAGAAGTGCACTGGCTGCGCCGGCATTTTCCTGAGTTACCACTGATTTTCGGGGGGCCGGGTAAAACTGATGCTGAATTAGCGGCAGCATTGGATCTTAATGTGGAGCTGTTGCATGTTGAAAGTATCGGCGAGTTGCATCGTTTGGCTTGGATTGCCCGGCAGAAAAATAAGCAAGTTAAGGTTTTACTGAGAATCAACCTGCCGCTGGATCCGGCATTGAGTACCAGTCTGTCAATGGGAGGGCATGCCACGCAATTCGGTATAGAGCCGGCGCAACGGGAAGTTTGTTTGGCATTTTTAAAGCAGCATCCTGAACTTAACTGCCAAGGTTTTCATTTTCATCTACTCTCACACCAACTGGATGCACAAGCGCAGTTACAATTAATCGATCTGTGTTTTCAGCAGACCAAAAACTGGTGCAGGGCATACGGCCTCGAACACGCCATGCTGAACATCGGCGGCGGCTTTGGCATCAACTACCGTGAACCGTCACAGCAATTTGATTGGCAGGGTTTTAGCGACGGTCTTAAGGATTTGATTGTTCGCCATAACCTGGAAACCTGGAAAATCCGCCTGGAACCAGGGCGCTATGTCAGCGCCGCCTGCGGTTATTACCTGGCGCAAGTAATAGACATCAAACACAGCTTCGGCCGCTGGTTTGTCATTTGCCAAGGCGGCAGCCACCATTTCCGCACACCGTATGCCCAAGGGCATAGCCATCCATTCAAAGTGATCGCCAAGGACTATTGGCCGTACCCGTTTAAGCGCTACGGTGTCGAACAAACCCGGATTACCGTTTGCGGCCAACTTTGCACGCCCAAGGATATATTGGCTTACGACGCCGCTGTGACTCGTGTGCGTATGGGTGATGTTTTAGTGTTTCCCTATGCCGGCGCCTATGCCTGGCATATTTCGCATCATGATTTTTTGCGCCATCCGCATCCTGAGCATATCTATCTAGCGTAAGAGTTAATCCCATGTTGCTATGTAATCGCCTTAAACAAAGCCTTAAGCCAAGCATAGCGTTTTCGGCCTGCTGAACAGTATCGCCGCGCCGCTACTGGTGGAAATGGCCGGTTACGCAGGTTACGATTTTGTAATTTTGGATTTGGAACACACCAGCACGCATACCGAGACCCTGGAGAACATGATTCGCGCTGCCGAATGCGCGGGCATCACGCCGCTGGTGCGGGTACCGGAAACAGAACCGGCCACCATTCTGCGGGCGCTGGATAGTGGCGCGCAAGGCGTGGTGATTCCCCATGTAACATCCCCGCAACAAGCCGCTCAAGCCGTTCAAGCCTGCCGCTATTATCCCTTGGGTCAGCGCGGCATTAGCGGCGGCCGCACAACCGGTTTCGGCAGGTTGAGTTTGGCGGACTATTTCGAGCGGGCCAATGCTGAAATTCTGGTCACGATCATGATAGAGGATCGCGCCGGCGTTGAAAATTTACCGCAAATCCTCTCGGTGCCCGGTATCGACATGGTGTTGGAAGGTGCGGTGGATCTTTCGCAATCGTATGCCGTACCCGGTCAGTTTACCCATCCGCTGGTCTTGCAAGCGGTACAACAGATTGCCGATACTTGCCGGGCAAACCAGGTACCGTTTTGCGCGGTGCCACGCAATCAAGAACAGTTTAACGCCTGGCAGGCCCGGGGCGTGCAGGCTTTTCTGCTTGGTGATGACCGTGGCTTAGCGTTTAAAGCGTTTAAATCGCATGTCGAATCCTACCGCGCCGCTACGGGTGGCGCCTGCTAAAGCCCTAAACTGGTCTAATGCGGCCAATTGACGTAAAATCGCATCGCAATTGAGTGGCGGAACAAGCGGAATTGTCCTGCGGAGTTTCCCGGTAGCCTTCAATACCTGCAGCACTGCTTGAAATCTCCCTAGGCATAAAATCATGCTGCTTTAACACACGGCCCGCATGACAGGATTTATTGACAAAGGAATTTTATGTTTTTCAAACCTTTATTACCTGCACTGCTGTGCGCGCTTGTCATTTTCGGGCTATGCCTGACGCCGGCGCAAACTCTCCCGGAAGTCGGCGTGGTCAATGTCGACAAACTGGTTCATACCGCCATGTTTGCAGTGTTGACCGTATTGTTGGTGCGGGGATTCCATAAACAAAGCCGTTATATGCCGTTGCAGCGGCATTTTTTACCGGCAGCCGCACTAACGGGTATTGCTTACGGCGGCATCCTGGAATTATTGCAAGCGCTTATCGTTGTGCTTAACCGTTCCGGGGATTGGGTGGATTTTGTTTTCGACAGCATTGGTGCTATTGCGGCGGTGGGCCTTTTCAAATTACCCAAGCGGGCTTATCTGCTGCAATAAACTCACCCCTTTATGAAAACCGCCGGGCAAGCCTTGGCGTTCTAAGGCTTGCGAGGTTATCCGGGCGATTCCATATCCGGACTATATTGCCCGTAACGGGCCGCGGCGTTTAATTTTGCACGTTTATAAAGCGCGTTTTGGGCCGCCACGGCATTGGCACGGTTGCCTTGCCAGGCTTGCAACACCGGCTGTTGCAAAGCCCGACCATAGGAAAAACTTAGTTCCCAGGGTGCGTTTTGTTTCAGCTGGTTGATGGCATTGAGGTTAACGGTGGCTTCTTCCGGGGTTTGGCCGCCGGAAAGAAAAACAATGGCCGGAACCGCCGCCGGCACTGAACGGCGCAATTGGTGTAAGGTTTTTTCGGCGATTTCTTCGGCACCGGCTTTTTCCGTGCAATCTTTCCCGGATACCACCATATTGGGTTTGAGTAAGATGTATTCCAGTTCGACCCCATGCCTGTGCAAAGCTTGAAAAACCGCTGTTTGCACTGCTTCGGTGACGGCTTTGCAACGGTCTATGGTATGGTTGCCGTCCAACAATACTTCCGGCTCGACAATCGGCACCAAGCCCAGCGCTTGGCATGTTGCCGCGTAACGCGCCAGCACTTCCGCATTGCTGTCAATACCGAGGCGGGTAGGGTTGTTGGCAGTGATGGTATAGACTTCACGCCATTTGGCGAAACGTGCACCCCGATTTTTATAATCCGTCAGCCGCTCGCTTAAGCCGTCCAAACCTTGCGTAATCAAGTCGCCAAAGGCATTGGGTAAAGGCAGGGTGCCTTTATCGACTTTAATTCCCGGTACGATACCTTGGGCGGCGGCAACCTCGGGCAAGGGCCTGCCATCCGTATTGTGTTGATTGAGGGTTTCTTC
Source organism: Methylobacter sp. (assembly GCA_002928495.1). Classification (GTDB taxonomy): domain Bacteria; phylum Pseudomonadota; class Gammaproteobacteria; order Methylococcales; family Methylomonadaceae; genus WM-3-3. Next base: position 11,557 of record PERF01000027.1, read on the forward strand.
AAACAGAATGACACCGCTGATAAATTCACCAAGGCCCGGTGTGGTCAAAAGCAGGGAACGGTATTGCTGCCGGCTGTCTTCGGTAGCCTCCACATTGATGGCTTTGAAGCGTTTGGCCATAGTTGGGTGGCTTTCATCGGCTGCCAGAATGCCTTTCCCGTGGGCCGCTAATTCTGCTATGGTTGCTTGTAGTTCGGTTTTTATAGTCATTGTTATCCCCTTCAGTCAGGTGGCAAAACTATAAATATGACCGAACGGAATCAGCCGGGGTTCAAAACTGGCCCTGCGTTTTGCTTAAGCCGACATCAGCGCTTTAACATGGCCGGCCACACTGGCAGCCAACGCCGACAGGTGATAACCGCCTTCCAGCACCGAAACCAGGCGGCCTTCGCAACTGGTTTTGGCGATGGCCGCCAATTCTTCCGTCAGCCATTGGTAATCTGCTTCCACCAGTTGAATGGAAGCTAATGGGTCTAGTTTATGCGCGTCAAAACCGGCGGAGATCAGGATCAAATCGGGCTTGAAAGCGGTTACCGCCGGTAAAATCCGCTTTTGATACCGGTGTCTGAAAACATCGCTGCCTTCGCCGGCTTTTAAAGCCACATTGATGATATTGCCGACGCCGGTTTCGCTTGGGTCGCCGGTTCCGGGGTAATGCGGCATTTGGTGGCTGGAGGCATAGAGTACGTTAGGCTGCTGATAAAATGCTTTTTGCGTGCCGTTACCGTGATGCACATCGAAATCGACAATGGCTATCCGTTCCAAATGATGATGGCGGCGGGCATATTCCGCGCCTATGGCCACGTTATTGAACAAGCAAAAGCCCATGGCCCGGTCCGGCTCGGCATGATGTCCCGGCGGCCTGACCGCGCAAAAGGCATTGTCCGCTTGTTTGCTTAACACCCGGTCGATGGCATCGCAAACCGCGCCGGCCGCGCGCAAAGTGGCGATCTTGGAGCCTGCTGAAACCACGGTATCGCCGTCGATAAAGGCCAAGCCTTGTTGAGGCATGCTGTTGAAAATGCGCTCAATGTGCTGCGGCGTGTGAATTAATTGCAGCTTAGAAGAATCCGCTTCCGGCGCCGCCATTCTGGTTAAACCGGCAAACTCGGGGCTGCTTAAGGCTTTATCGACGGCTTTAAGCCGGTCGGGAGACTCGGGATGCCCCAAGCCCGTGTCATGCAATAGAAAGTCAGGGTGTTGATATAACAATGTCGCCATATTGTTGCCGCCTGTAAATTGTAAAGGTTTGGCTCCAGCCTTCGCCCGCCTATCAAAGCCTTTGATTAAACGATATAATTGCACGATTAGCCAAATAATTTTGGGTACCAAGTGAATATTAAAGATTACATGACCACACTGGGCCGGCAAGCCAAAGCCGCCGGACGCGAATTAAGCCGAATGGATGCCGGCAAGAAGAATCTGGCTTTGTTAAAAATTGCCGAGGCAATTGAAAACAGTCAATCGCAATTAATCGCCGAAAATGCCAAAGATCTGGCTGCGGGTCAACAAAACGGCCTGGATTCGGCGTCTTTAGACCGTCTGGCCATTACCGGCAAAAGCATTCAAAACATGGTCGAGGGTTTGCGTCAGGTAGTTGCCTTAACCGATCCGGTCGGAGAAATTACCGGTTTAAGCTACCGTCCCAGTGGTATTCAGGTTGGGCAAATGCGCGTGCCGTTGGGTGTGATCGGTATTATTTACGAATCACGGCCTAATGTCACCGTCGATGCCGCGGCTTTATGCCTTAAATCCGGCAATGCTTGTATTTTAAGAGGCGGTTCCGAAGCCATTTACTCCAATCAAGCAATAGCAGCCTGCATCAGCCAAGGACTGGCCTCCGCCGGTGTGCCGGAAAACGCCGTGCAAATCGTCGCCACGACCGACCGCGCCGCCGTTGGAGAACTGATTACCCTGAACGGTTATGTTGACGTTATCGTGCCGCGCGGCGGCAAAAGCCTGATCGAACGTATCAGTCGGGAAGCCACCTTGCCGGTGATCAAACACTTGGACGGCATTTGCCATGTTTATATCGACGGCACGGCGGATATCGACAAAGCCGTTGCCGTCGCGGTGAATGCCAAAACCCAGCGCTACGGCGTTTGTAATGCCATGGAAACCTTATTGGTGGACGAAAGCATTGCAGGGCAAATATTGCCTATGCTTGCACAGGCTTTTCATGCAAAAAACGTTGAATTGCGCGGTTGTGTTAAAACCTGTTCTTTGATACCCGGTTGCACGCGCGCCAGCGAAGAAGACTGGCATACCGAATATTTGGCGCCCATTCTATCCATTCGAATTGTCGACGGCATAGACAGCGCTATCGCCCACATTAACGAATACGGCTCCAGCCATACCGATACCATCATCACTGAAAATTACACCTTGGCCCGGCAATTTTTGCGCGAAGTCGATTCCAGCTCGGTCATGGTGAATGCCTCCACCCGCTTTGCCGACGGTTTTGAATACGGCTTGGGCGCTGAAATCGGCATCAGTACCGATAAACTGCATGCGCGTGGACCGGTAGGGCTGACCGGACTGACATCGTTAAAATACATTGTCCTAGGCGACGGCCATATCAGACAATAAATGATAGGCATTTTTGGCGGTACCTTTGACCCGGTGCATTACGGGCATTTGCGCTCGGCGATTGAAGTCGCGGACGTGTTAAATCTGCGTCAGGTTAAACTGATACCCTGTTCCAACCCGGCCCACCGTACCCCCCCGGTAGCCGGCGGCAACATGCGATTGGAAATGCTGACCATGGCGGTGCAAGGCCAGGCCAATCTGAACGTTGACGACCGCGAGATTAGCCGCCCCGGCATCTCCTACATGGTGGATACGCTCAAATCGTTAAAACAGGAATATCCACACGAAGCCTTGTTGTTGATGCTGGGTTCGGATTCGTTTAAGTACCTGGAGTCTTGGCATTGCTGGCAGCAATTATTCGATTTCGCCCACGTTGCGGTGATAACCCGGCCCGGATTTGAAATCGGCCGGTTAAATACATTTTTGGCCGAACGTTTAGTCCACAACAACACCGAATTGACAAAGCACCCGGCCGGCAAGCTGTGCTTTCAGCCGGTTACCCAACTAAGCATATCGGCAACGGCAATCCGGCAAATGCTGTCGGCAGGCAAAAGCGCGCGTTTTCTCTTGCCTGATACAGTATTAGATTATATAAAACAAAAAGCGCTTTATTTATAAAGCAACCGATTTTTACATAGAGGAGATTTAATGCAAACAGAAGCGTTATTAAAACTGGTTCAAGATGAGTTGGAAGCACGTAAAGGCCAATTTATTACCACGCTGGACGTCAGAGATAAAACCAGTATTACCGATTATATGGTTATCGCGACCGGCACCTCTGACCGGCATTTGGGCGCGTTGTGCGATTATGTCGCGCAAAAAGCCCAGGAACACGGCGTTAAACCGCTAGGTATCGAAGGCAAATTAGGCTCCGAATGGGTATTATTGGATCTGGGTGATGTTATTGTTCACATCATGACCGCGCAAACCCGCGAATTCTATCAGTTGGAAAAGCTATGGTCGGTAGACCGCCCCCAAGAAACCGGTTCCGCGGCGGTTTGAACGATTTAAAAGCCCGCTTAAACCTACCGCCGCACTTCCCCCTAAGGCGAGTTATTGCTTCGGCTTATAACTTTTCCGTAGGCAAAACGGGTCAACAATCTTGAGTGCCCTATCAATTGCACAAGTCATTACGGTCTGTACGACTTCAACAACATACCCGCAAGTCACACAAGGCCGCAACGACAAAGCGTTGGAACCCAGGCCAGGTGCCACGGCTGCAAGCCATTCGTCCCGCCGATTTGGGTGTGCCTGCCATGGTTGAATACGCGTTGCGTTATGGGTTGCTAGCCTGCCGCAAGCGGCGGCGATCCCGCGTTTAGCGGCGTTGATGCAGAAGCGCGGCGATATTTATCGTGTATCGCTAGACCCAACCGCAGGACACGAACAAAGCGGTAGCCGCCCGGTGTTAGTGGTATCGGCGACCGCGTTTAACCTGGCAACCAAACTGCCTGTGGTTCTACCGATTACCCAGGGTGGTGATTTTGGCCGTCGCCTAGGATTTGCAGTAACTTTGTCGGGCATCCAAACCACCGGCGTGGTGCGCTGCGACCAACCGAGAGTGTTCGATTTGGCCGCACGCCATGCCAGTTTGGTTGAAGCCTTGCCCAATGAACTTATGGATGACGTGCTGGCAAAGCTCGTGACGTTGTTTGAATGATTGCTGAAACCAAAGCATGGGTGCTCTCCGGTCAGTTTTTTAACAAAACAGGAAAGCGACACCGGTCTGCAGGACATTGCATTATTGTGCCGCGATGAGCTTCGGCGGGTTGGCAAATGCCGCCGAAGTTGCGCGCGTCAGTGGTCAGCGGCGGTGTTCAGCCGCGCTTATTTTGCGCTCAATAGCGCATTTGTTTCTCTAACAGGGAAGGCTTCACAACCGTCCAAATCTTTAACACCGATAAACCCAAGCCGGTGTAAAGCAGAGCATAACCCAGGTAAGACCAAACGTAACCGCCGGTTGCCTGAACATACTGTGCCAGCGGCATGGCTTCGTAACGGCCGGAAAATAGATAAAAACTGCCGTTGGAAATTGCAAATGCCGCACATCCTGCAACCAATGCCACGGCCATGGTTTTGCTTATCGAGAGCCAGGATTGGTTAAGATAACGGCGGCTGAAGCGTCCGCCCAGCCAGAGTGCGGCATAGGTCGGTATCAAAAAGATATAAGCCGGGGATAGGCACCAATCGCTGACATTAAAATAGTGAATGGCTACAAAATCCAGCACTGCCGCTTCAATCAGCAGCGCGGCAAATACCGCACGTGGTTTGAAGCATAACCCGGCCAGAAAAAACACCGCTAACGAGGCATCCGGCAAGGTTGCCAGCGAACCGAAATGATGAACACGGGTCAGCGCCATCATGGCGACCAGCGGTAGCAGGGCGTAAGTAATTTTCATGTTAAATCTCCAAAAAACATAATAAAGGGTCCGGGTATGAACGGCTCACACTGTGTCTTTATCAAGGTCAATTATTATAATGTATCGAGATGAAGAAATTTCTGCCAGCACTATTATAAGTAGCGACTGTCTGATAATCCTTATCCAGCAAGTTGGCTAATTTTCCACTGAGCTGCCAGTTTTTGTTGAGTCGGTAAGCGGCTCTGAGGTCAACTGTCACAAAGCCGCTAACCCTGGTTTGGTTGCCAGGATCGTCAAAACGCCTGCCTTGGGCGATGATATGAGTGCCTAAATCCCAGTCGCCCAGTGATTTCGATAAATCAAAGGCAAGTAATTGTTCAGACCGGCGCGGCAGCAGCCGGTTGGTTTGGCGGTTTTTAGGGTCGAGAACGCTCAAGCTAAGATGGCCGGTCCAACCCTGCCATTGCTTTTTCAGATCGAATTCAAGTCCGTCAATCCGGGATTCACCAATATTTTGCGCGCTGAAATTAAAAGTGACCGGATCGACAACCGGTGTAATCAGATTATCGATATTGGTATGGTAGGCCCTGATTTCCCATTGCAGCCAATGGTCACCGGCCAAGCCTACTTCGAAGCTGGTGGATTGCTCGGGTGATAAATTGGGGTTGCCGAAATCGGGAAAATACAAGTTATTGAAAGAGGGGGCGTTAAATGCGTTACCGAAGCTGGCAAACGGGCTTATGCCCAAGCTGGAGTTGAAACGCCAGCCGAAATTTCCGGTGACAAAATCGCCAACGGCTTCGTTCTCGTCCCAGCGTAGCGACGCGTTGATGAAATGATTATCCAGCAGCCGGCTATGAACTTCTGTGAAAATACCCACATCGTAACGCGAGGTTTCGGCGAAAGTCAGCGAGCTGTCAATTTCGTCCAAACGGTAATCCGAACCCCAAACCAACTGGTGCCGGCTTGATAAGGCATGCTGGTTAACCCAGCTTACATTCCAGCGGGTGGTGTTAAAACGGCTGGAAAATGAACCGTCCGGTGCAAAACTGTCTATTTGATCAAGACTTTGACCCAAACGTAACACCGAATGCCAATCCTTGGAAAAATCGCCTTGCGCTGTAATGCCGGCCACCTGGTTAACGAAATTGATTTTGTTTTGAAACGTGCCGTCGAATTCGGTTTCACCTTCCGAATGGATAAACGTAGCTTCCACTTCTGCCTGATTGGTAAAGCGGTGACCGATTCTGGCGTTAAGCGCGGTATTGAAATAACCGTCCGGGTCGGGCTGGCTGAATCCGAAGGGGCCGGATATGGGTTGGCGTGCATTAAATCCCTGGGTATTGAAATGCGAGATGCCGAATGCATACCAGTTATCCAGCCATTTTCCGCTTACCGAAGCCGAACCCCGCGCGGTGTTGTAGGTGCCGCCGCCGAAATCGGCGGTGACACTGGGCTTGTCGCTTTGCTTGCCTTTGCGGGTAAAAATCTGGATAACACCACCTATGGCCTCGGAACCGTAGAGGCTGGATTGCGGCCCACGGATAATTTCTACACGCTCGATTTGATCGATGGGGAGCAGCTCATAAGCTGCGGTGCCTAAGCTTGCCGATCCGTATTTAATGCCATCGATAAACACCAGCAAATGGTCGGAATTGGTGCCGCGTAAAAATACGCTGGACGTTTGCCCAAAGCCGCCGTTTTGGGTAATGTCCAAACCCAGCGTGCCGCTGAACAATTCCGGCACGGTTTTAACTTGCAAGCGGTCAATGTCTTCCCGCGTGTACACCGTAGCCGCTGTTGCCAGCTCATTTTGAGGCAGCCCGGAGCGTGTTGCCGTGACGGCGATTTCGTGTAATTTCGAGTTTAGTGTGTCGGTATCTTCAGCTTGGACCTGAAAACCGAGTGCCCACAGGCAATATGAAAATTTCTGAATGGATTGCATTGATGATTGTCCCATGCGCCGCCCGCGCTAAAAGGTCAGATAATCGCGGCAGAGGACAAAAAAGATAGCAACGGTTAAACAACCGCTACTCTCGATAGCAGCCCTCCGCTGCGCCGAATAGCTTCCGGGCCGGTCTCCGGGCTTGTAAGTGGCTGGCGCCTGCATCGTTGCCTTCCCATGAAATCACAGTGGCACTTAAACGAAGCTTTACTTACATACCGTTGCGGGGGCAGCGTTGGCTTCGGTTAAAACCTTACCAACTTCCCGTTTAACCAGCGCGTAAAAACCGCTGGAACCTGAAAGCAGGGCGGCATTATTGATTATTTATCTAAACAATGCAAATGCGGAATGGTGAAGGGCGGTTTGAGGAATTAAGCTTTACGTCTGGCACAAGCGACAGAACACTGTCGAACGGTTATTGATGCGGATTTCCTCCAGTGCATTGGAACACTGCCGGCACGGTTCGCCTTTGCGGCCGTATACGGACAATTGCTGTTGAAAATAGCCGGGCTTGCCGGCCTCATTGACAAAATCGCGTAATGTTGTGCCGCCTTGTTCGATGGCCCGGCTTAATACCAGCCGGATACAGCCGGCCAATTTCAGATAACGAGTTTTACTAATGCGGCCGGCCGGCCGGGTAGGATGGATGCCGGCTAAAAACAAGGCCTCATTGGCGTAAATATTACCCACGCCAACCACAACGTGGCTATCCATGATGAAAGATTTAACCGGCGTTTTGCGGTTGCGCGATTGGCTGTACAGAGCAAGCCCCGAGAAATCTTCAGATAACGGCTCCGGCCCTAAGTCCTTGATTAACGGATGCCGGTCTATCGGTTCGTTGCTCCACAGCACGCAGCCGAAGCGCCGAGGATCGTTAAATCGCAGCACAACGCCGCCGGCAAACAGAAAATCGATATGGTCGTGTTTGCCGGGCGGCACGGGCTGCGTAATCACTCTGAGGCTTCCCGACATTCCCAAATGCACCAAGAGCACGCCATCGGTAAACTGCCACAACACATATTTGCCGCGGCGGCTAACGGCTTCAACGCGCTTGCCGGCCAGCGTGAAACCTAAGTCTTCGGGTACCGGCCAGCGCAACTGGGGTTGCCGGATGTCAATGCCGGTGAGGGTAACGCCGGTGATGTAAGGCGCAATCCCGCGGGCGGTGGTTTCTACTTCAGGTAACTCAGGCATATATGACCGCTGTTAAAGCCGCTTGCGGCTGCGCCAAACGATAAACCCAGCCGTGAACAAGGCCAGCGGGAGCACGATCAAAAATCCGAAGCCGATAACCGCCACCGCGGTTTGGCTGAGTTGGAGGTGGTCATCCACTCCGTTTTTGGCGGGAATGTCCAGGGTATTGTCGTTGTGCACCAGCCAATTCACCAAACGCAGCCCCAAATCCATATTGCCGGCATTGCCCAGGTAGGCATTGGATAAAAAATCACCGTCACCGACGACAATAATGCGTTGCTGCTTATCGCCAAGGGTTCGCGTCAAAGCAAAAGCAAAATCCAGCGGGCCGGACACTTCATCGGTGCCTTTGTCAAAACGGCTGGATTTGTCGATCTCACCGGTTTCAGTCCAGGTTTTATTGCTACTGGTCAATAACGCAGAGGCTTGAAAACTGCTGCCTTTATCGAAGGTTAAGGCCGCCAAAGTAGGGAACAGGGTTAAAGTCTGGAAATTTTTCAAAACCGGATGCGCATTGTAACTACCGGTGACAATAAACCCGGGATCGTCGATGCCGTATAACTTATTGTCGGTATCAACCAGCTCTCCGGTCAATCTGCTAATGCCTAAAGTGGTCAGCAACTTGTCTAAAAGCGGAGTATTGGGTTCTGCCAGCACCAATAAGTTACCGCCTCGGCCTAGGTAGTCCTCCAAAGTTTTGATTTCTCCGGGCAAAAGCGCAGCAGTGGGCGCACTGATGACCAGCAGGTTGGAGTTGTCCGGAATATCCGGAACCTGTGCTAAATTGAGGTCTTGCACAAAAATTTTGCGTTGCGCCAAGGTATGGCCGAATCGGCCCAGATCATAGTTGGCTTGGCCTTCGCCGGAACGCTCACCGTGGCCGGCTAAAAAAGTAACCCAGCGTTCACTGGTATTGGCCAGTTGTAGCAAGGCGTTGCTTAGTGAAGGCTCGTCTACGAAGGTTAGCTTTTCGCTACGGCCCTGATATTCAATCATTAACGCGCCATTGCCGCCGATGTTAAGTGCGCGGATTTTCTCAGGCTGCGCGGACGGATCCACAAACCGGAAACTCATATTGGGTTTAACACGCTGGTAACGCGCAATGATTTGCGCTATCTGCAGCCTAAGCGGCACGCCGGCTTTGATATAAGCCGTTATCTCGATGGGTTCCGGCATGGCTTGCAACAGTTTCGTGGAAATATCGGACAAGGTATTGCTATTGCCGGCCGTCACATCCGCCTCATAAACATACTGCGTGCTCAACCATGCCAAAACGCCCAACACGGCTAGGCTGATGCCGGAAAAAGCCAGATATCTGAAATAGAGTTTGCGGTGAAGCGTGTTAAAGCCAGTCATTTTTGCAGCCGGTCGAGTGCTAAGCGCGAACAGCTTAATAACAGAAACCCTATCGTAAAGAAAATAAAGTACAACACATCGTCACTCGCCAGCAGGCCGGTTTGAATAGTCTGGTAATGCCTAAGAATGGAAAGGTATTCAAACAGCTCGCTATGCTGGTCGCGCATCCCTGCCGACCAGTCCACTATCCAAAGTAGCAGCAAAACGCCGAAACTGCCCATCGCCGCCAGGGTAGGGGTGCCCGCCAGACACGACATAAATACACCCACCGAAGCAAAAGCCAGTACCAGCATTGATAACGCCAGCACGTTGGCGGCAAACTTGCCTATATCCAGCGTCCCGCCGATCAATAGCGACAATGGCATGATTGCCGTAAGCGCAACAATTATCAGCAGCAAAGTGGTGACGCTGAGATATTTACCCAGCACAATTTCGGCCGAGGTAACCGGCGCCGACAGCAATAAAGCCAAGGTTTTATTGCGCCGTTCCTCACTGACGGTGCGCATGGTCAGTAACGGCGTCACCAACATTAAAATCAAGCCGGCATTACCAAACAACGGAATCACCACGATGTCGGTTAAACCCGGCGCATGTTCGATAGTCGCTAATTTGGGCTGCAACAGATTGAAAGTTTCGATTTGAGATAAAAATAAAAAAGCAAAAATCAATTGCACAATAGCCAATACCGACCAGGCAACCGGCGATAAAAACAGCGTTTTTAGCTCACGCCAGGCAATGACCCGTATGTTATTCATCGGCCCCGGCCTCTTGCGTTAATTGAATAAACACCTCTTCCATGGATTTTTTAATCGGCGTTAATTCCAGCAAACCACAGCCTAAATTGACTACCGTCTCGGCAATCTCTTCGGCCGGGTTATGATTACCGTCATGACGAATATGGGCAATATGGGGCGTAATCAACTCAATCGACAGGATCCCCGTTAAATTTTGCAAGGCATCGACCGGAACCGCTAAATGGCTTGCCAGTTTAATCAATCCTGAGTTCATGTGGCGGTGTAAACCGGCAATAGTTTCTTTTAAAACCAGTTTGCCTTGGTGAATGATCTGCACATGTGTGCACGATTCCTGCACTTCACTGAGAATATGCGTCGATAAAATCACGCCATGATCTTGACCTAGCTCGCGGATTAGCGCGCGGATTTCCCGGATTTGGATAGGATCCAGGCCCACGGTGGGTTCGTCCAATATTATCACCGGAGGATTGTGCACAATGGCCTGGGCAATCCCGGCACGTTGCTGATAACCTTTTGACAAATTTCCGATCAAACGGCGTGACACACCGGACAATCCGCAACGTTCCTGGGCGTGGGTTACGGCAGTTTTGATGTCTCCCGGTCCTAAACCATGCAGTTTGGCACAGTAAATTAAAAACTCCTCGACGGTTAGCTCTTTGTAAAGTGGCGGGGTATCGGGCAAATAGCCAAGATAACGCTTGGCGGACACGGGTTGCTCAACTATATCAAAACCATTGATTTTGATCTGTCCGGCGCTAGGAGCCAGATTACCGCACAGCATTTGCATGGTTGTGGTTTTGCCGGCGCCGTTTGGGCCAAGAAAACCAAGAACCTCACCTTGCTTTAAGGAGAAGCTGATGTCATTGACGGCACACTGCTTGTTATAAAACCGGGATACACAGTCAGCTTCAACGAGTGTGGTCATAGCTCACCGCGCTTGACGTGATAGTGATTTCACTTCCGACTTGATGGATTTACCGTAAAACAACAATTTCCAGCGGCTACCGCCACATTGCCGCCACAAATACGCGGAGCGAATCCCGGCCAGTAACAAAGCCCGGATTTTATTGACTGTTTGCGGATTTGACAAATAGGTATCATTGCCGTTGACTAGAACTCTGGGTTGTAAGGTGCTGATGGTATTTCGGTAAGTGTCGGCAAGGTTAGCCAATACATAGTCGTGCATTAAGCCAAAATGGTCGCATTGAGTTTGTGCTTTGATCAGCCCAATTTGTATGGTTTTGAGCAAATCCGGCCGACCTGGCAGCTGATCCGCTAAAAAAATTAACGCAATGGCATAACGAACTTGTGGCGAGTTAGGCATTCTAAGCGTTGACAGATGTTGGTCGAGTTGATCGATGCCTAATGCTAATTTCGACAAATTGCCATAAATATCAATAACACTGTCGGAATCGATTTTCAAAACACTGGCGATACTGGCTTCAGTTGCAAGATCATCGGAAACTCCCGTGCTTGCCAATTGATGGACCAATTCTGTAGCTTGGGCAATGCCGGCCAGCGCTACGGTCTGATTGGCAATAGTATTGAGATTCATAATGACTTAGCGGAACAAAAAACAAAGCTTAATATACAGTTTTTAAATTTTATAGCATGATTGTCGACAATCAGTCGAGTATGATGTAACAGATAAAGACCTACGGATGATGAGGAATTAACCATGAGTGAGTCGGCTATTTTAACTGTCAACGGTATGAAATGCGGCGGCTGCGAAGCCAACGTTACCGGTAAAGTCTCTGCTTTACCGGGCGTGGTTTCCGTTACCGCTTCACATCAGAATAATCAGGTCAGCGTTGAATTCGATCCTGAGCAAACCAGCCTGGAAACGATTAGCCAATCCATACAACAAGCCGGTTACAGTATCGGCTGAACTCCACTGTTTCCAGACCGGACCTATCCATGAATACGATACAGCTTGAGAGGGTACCCGCAACCGAGGAAATCCGGCTATCCATTTTAGGCATGCGTTGCGCGGGCTGCGTCAGCGCGGTCGAAAATGCCTTAACCGCGGTTAAAGGGGTGGAATCGGTCAGTGTAAATTTTGCCGATCATTCCGCCAGCATTAAGGGAAGCGCCGATCCCACCGCGTTGACACAAGCGGTCAAATTGGCGGGTTACGATGCAGCGGTAATGGAAGGCTTGGAAGACGTTTCTAAAGAAGAGGCGCAAGAACAGCAACGTTACCGGCAACTCATGCGCAAAGCGGCGGTTGCCGGTGCATTCGGTGTGTTGTTGATGCTGGCCGAACACTTCAATGCTTTACCCGCATTCGATACGGCAGCCGGACAATGGCTGTGGCCGGAAATTGCCTTGATCAGTCTGGCGATCATGGTTTATTCAGGCTGGCATTTTTATCTTGGCGCCGCCAAAACTTTAATGCTCAAACAGGCCAATATGGATACTTTGATTGCATTGGGTACCGGTGCTGCTTGGTTGTATTCAACCATACTGATTGATTATTACCAAATTTTACCGTCTCTTGCCCGCCATGCTTACTTTGAAGCAGGAGTCACCATTTTAGCCTTTATTAATCTGGGTACTGCCTTGGAAACTCGGGCTAGGGGAAAAACTTCCTCGGCCATTCGGCAGCTAATCGGTTTGCAACCCAGGACGGCGCGTGTTATTCGCGACGGCATAGAAGTAGATGTGCCGATAGAGCAGGTTGGCTTAGGTGAGATTTTACGGGTCAGGCCTGGTGAAAAAATAGCCGTCGACGGAACGCTGACCGAGGGGCATTCCACCATTGATCAATCCATGCTCACCGGCGAGCCGATACCGGTTGAAAAAAGCATCGGCGATAAAGTTGTGGCCGGTACGTTAAATCAATCCGGAAGCTTTCTGTTTGAGGCAACACGGATAGGACGCGATACCGCTTTAGCGCAGATTATAAATAGCGTGCGCCAGGCACAAAGCG
>PERF01000028.1 GCA_002928495.1 Methylobacter sp.
AGCTGCCGCAGGCCATTGTTATCGAGCGCTGCCGCGATCCTTTGCATGGCGATTTCGCCTGCAATATCGCCATGGCGCTGGCCAAGAGCGCCAAACTCAACCCGCGCGAGCTGGCGCAAACCATCGTTAACGCCTTGCCCATCGATGCCGCCATCACCAAAGTGGAGATTGCCGGGCCCGGTTTTATCAACTTTTTTGCCGATAGCAGCGCGCAGTTTCAAGTTATTTCTCATATTCTGGCGCAAGGCGCGCAGTTTGGTTTAAGCACGGCCGGCGCCGGGCAAAACGTGCAAGTGGAGTTTGTTTCCGCCAACCCCACCGGGCCTTTGCATGTAGGCCACGGCCGTGGCGCGGCTTACGGTTCGGCGCTGGCCAACCTGCTGCAAGCCGCCGGCTTTAACGTGCACCGCGAATATTATGTTAACGATGCCGGCCGGCAAATGGACATTTTGGCGGCCAGCGTGTGGTTGCGTTATCTGGAAGTTTGCGGCGAAGCCATTGCATTCCCCAGCAACGGCTACCGTGGCGAGTACGTGCGCGATATTGGCGCCGATTTGCAGCAACAACACGGCACGGCGTTTTTAAAGCCGGCTGCGGAAGTCTTTGCCGGCATTCCCGCCGACGAGCCGCAAGGCGGCGACAAGGAAGACCATATCGATGCCTTGATCGAGCGCGTTAAACTATTGTTGGCGGCCGAGGGCTACGAAACTGTATTTCAGGCCGGCTTGCAAGTGATTCTGGACGACATTCGCGACGATTTAGCGGAATTCGGGGTGACTTACCAGGAATGGTTTTCCGAGCGCCGGCTGATGACCACCGGCGCGGTGGCCGAAGCCTTGGAACGCCTGCAAACCGCCGGCTACTTGTACATGAAAGACGGCGCCACCTGGTTTGCCTCCAGCCGCTTGGGCGATGAAAAAGACCGCGTGGTGGTGCGCGAAAACGGCCAGACCACTTATTTTGCCTCCGACATTGCTTACCACATGAACAAGCTGGATAGAGGCTTCGACCAAATCATCAATATCTGGGGCGCCGACCACCACGGTTATATTCCGCGCGTGAAAGCCGCCATGCAGGCTTTGGGCGCCGATCCGGAGCGCCTGAAAGTGCTGCTGGTGCAGTTTGCCGTGTTGTACCGAGGTGAGGAAAAAGTGCAAATGTCCACGCGTTCCGGCGAGTTTGTTACCTTGCGCCAGTTGCGTAACGAAGTCGGCGGCGATGCCGCGCGCTTTTTTTATGTGATGCGCCGTTCCGATCAGCACATGGATTTCGATTTAAAACTGGCGGCTTCCAAAACCAACGAGAATCCGGTGTATTATGTGCAATACGCCTACGCCAGGGTGTGCAGCGTGCTGCGGCAACTGGACGAAAAAGGCTTCAGCCGCGATGCCGCTTTAGGTTTGGCGAGTTTGGAACGTTTGCAGGAAAGCCATGAAACCAGTCTGGTGGAGACTTTAAGCCGGTATCCGGAAGTGCTGGAAAAAGCCGCCTTGCAATACGAGCCGCACCAGCTCATCCAGTATTTGCGCGAACTGGCCAATGAGTTTCATACTTATTACAACGCCCATCAATTTCTGGTGGACGACAACGCCTTGCGCGAAGCCCGGCTGGCGCTGATTGGCGCGGTCAAGCAAGTGCTGGGTAACGGATTGAAACTTTTAGGCATACACACGCCTGAATCGATGTAATGGCTAAAGACTACAAACACAGAGCGCAAGCCGATCAACGCCGCCGCCGTTCCAAGCAAAGCGACAGCGTGGGCGTGGTTAAATGGATGCTGATTACCGCATTGATCATCGGATTTGCCGTGTTTTTAGTGTACATACGCAGCGCGGGCAAGGATGCCGCGGTCCAAATCCAGCCCATCACCCCGCCGCCGCAACCGGTGGCCCAAGCCAAAACGCCCGAGCCGGCGCAACCTGCCAAACCGGAAAAAGTCGAACCCAAAGGCCCGACCTTTGAGTTCTACCGGCTTCTGCCCGGCAAGGAAGTCACCGTGCCCGAGCACGAAATCAACAGCCGTATCCGCGAAGAGCAAACCAGCAAAACCAAAGATGTCACTTACGTTCTGCAAATTGCCGCCTTCGACGAATTGACCCAAGCCGACGCTTTAAAAGCCAAGCTGGCGCTGCTTAATTTCCAGACCAAAATCGAAAAAGCCAAACTCGGCAACACCTACAAATATCGCGTCCGCATAGGCCCCGCCCAAATCGCCGATATCAACAACATCAAAAACCGCTTAAAGCAGCAAGGGATTGATTCGATGATCTTGTCTATCAGTAAATAAAATTCCGGGTTTCGGCCAAGCCTAAAGCGAATTTGCTTAACAAGTCCCGGCACGATCGCTTCACCCCATAAACGCCCAATCGAACGCTAAAATTAGTTCGTAGCCGCGATTAGCGTTAGCGTAATCGCGGAAATACAATACACCGTTTATCATCAAGCTCACCTTTATGTAAAATCCTGATAACTTGGCTCACTTTAAACATTGAAATCAATGGATTTCATTAAGATAAAATTGTCGTCAAGTGAGGTTTAGTTTAGCGTTAGTGTACTTTTTGAAATGGAGTACAATGTCCAACATGAACAATCTATCTATTTCCGATATTCTTGAACTTCCGCTACAGGAGCGTATCCGCCTTGTTGAGCTAATCTGGGACAGTATTGCAGCGGTGCCTGAAGCCGTGGAGATTTCGCCTGAATTAAAGATTGAGCTCGAGGCACGAATGGCAGAGTTTGAGGCAAACCCGGAAGCGGGTTATTCTTGGGAGCAGGTGAAATCCCGTCTTAAAGATGGCTCATGGCGTTCCGCCTAAAATTCTCTGCGCGAGCGTTGCGTGATATTGGCGAAGCTCAAGCGTGGTATGAATTGCAAAGCCCCGGTCTTGGTGAAGAGTTTATCGCCGCAATTGAATTACAGCTAAAGCGGCTAGAGCAAGCCCCTATGCTTTATGCTGAGGTAATTCCCAATGTTCGACGAGCTCTTCTTCCGCGATTCCCTTACGGTTTGTTTTATGCGGTAGGGGACAATCTCTTGCATATTTTGGCGGTGTTACATAATGCCCGTAATCCAAGACGCTGGCCGAAAAACAGTTAACGAGCACAACCACTCCAAAACCGCATAGATTTGCGGAAAAGCGGAAAATTATCACTTACAATACAAGGTAATCATTTTCCTCAGTCTTTTAAATTATTCGCGCCATGGTTACAGAAACGGCAGGATCACTCAGTAATGCAGACGATGCGGAGGATAAGGGAACCTACGATCTTGACAGTTACCGCTACCGGTACCATATTGCCCTGGACGGCAACGGCGCCAACGGGTTGGAAGGCATGGCCGGGGTGTGCTTGTTTCTGTACGAGCCGGAACAACAGCGCTATGCCTATAAAATCAACTATTACGACGGCATTGCCGCCGGGCACGCGGTTTCGGTCAACCCGTCCGGAACCATAGGATTTCTCGGCAATGCCGGCCAGCATCTGCTGTTTTACGACGCGCGAACGCTGGAGGAGATAAGCCGCGTATCCACCTTGCGCCATGAAGGTGTGAACACCTCGTTGCACGGTTCAACGCATCTGGTATGGTTATCCGATAGCGAGTTCATCACTGCCATCGGGGCGCATTTCTACCGCTTTTCGGTACATGATCTGGAGCGGGCTGAGCGCTTGTGCGCGCATCGGGTTAAGCTGCCGCACGCGATGAAACTGACCGCTTCCAAACGTTATCTCGTCTATGGTTCCATGGACAATCCGCATTTTGGGCGGCGCGGGGAAGCCCGTCACGTCGGTATCCTGGATTTACAAACCCTGGAGGCCAAAGTCATCGATCTGCCGGCCACTTGCTGGCATGTTGCCGTCAGTGCCCAAAGCGATGTGTTTTATTGCGTCTCCTTCCGGGTGTTGCCGCAGGATCATGTGGATTATCACGAGTGGGCGATGGCTTATCTCAAGGAATACGCATTCGAAATAGACGCCGCCACCGGCACGGTGTTGCGGCATTGGGCCGCCGGCCGGGAAGTGCCGGCGCACATAAATTCCGACGTGTGCTTGTCCGACCGCGAACTGATTTTTTGTAACGGCGGCAGCCAGACCATCATGTGCATCGATCTGGAGACGTTCGCCAGCTACCGCTTCATCGACGAGCGGCCCGGCGTTCAAGAGCATCTTGACCGGCCCAGGGAGGTCGGCAGCCAGGTTTTCGATATATTCGCTCGCGGTAATTTTTTCAGCAACAGCCGTCACTTTGTCGGTGCGCTGGGGGTTTCCCGTTTCGCGCTGCTGGATTCCATCTACGGCTGCCAGTTGTCCAAGGACCAGTCGCTGCTGTTCACCGCTAACCGGGGCTTGAATCAGCTTGTGATTTACGATTACCCGGCTTGCGAAGTGCGGCTTAAGGTTAGCATGCCGCCGTTGCAGGATTATTTTGACTGGCTGCCGGCGACAGCCGACCCCAGGCTTGGCTTTCACCACAGCCATTTGCTGGGCTGAGGCTAACTCAAGGCGATGTTGCCGGTGCCGGCAATCAGGTGGTGCGCCGAATCCACCGCCCGCGACAGGTTGTGCGGTATCAGGGAAGACACCAAGGTTTCGACGAACCCGGAAAGCACCGGTTCCAGAACGCGGGTAAGCCGTCGAGAAATCCCGGCTTCAGGGTGAAATAGCCTTCAAAGGTTACCTTGGTGCCGCGCCCGGCCATCGCCGGAGAATACGTCGTGACGCCACGGCATTCGATATGATCCGGCATCACCGACGGTTCTATGCTCCAACTGCAAACATGGGTGGAATCGTCCCACAACGCCCGGTCCAACCAGTAGATTGACGAAACCCCCAGCTTGTCGCGCAGCAAGTGCGGAATCTGTTGTTTGGCGCTCCAGCGGTTCAGCAGAAGCAAGCGGTTGTCGGCTTCGGCCTTGCGTTCTAGTACCTCAATCGATTCCAGATCGTCCAGGGAAGCGGCAATCTCCGGCAGGCGGTCGCGCAAGGTCAGCCATACCAGCTCCAGCGGCTGTCTTACCATGGTAAAACTTTGAAACGGTTTCATCGTGCTACTCTTTAAGATAAGGGGACTGCCAATGCGCGACGGGCGGCATGGGCATCGGCGTGTAAAGTCATAGTTGCCCGCATTTCCCGCGAAATATGCGGACTTGCCGCCAGCCAGGCGCAGGCTTCGGCCAAAGCGGTGCGGGCCGGCATCGGTGCGAAACCAAGCGCTTTTGCCTTGGCGTGGCTGTACCAGTAGTAGCGCCCGATCATCTGCGCTTGCAAGCGGGTGGTTAGCGCCGGCCTGCCGGCCAGTTTCGCCCTGAGTTCCTCATAAGTCGCCGCCAGATAGGCAGTGGTATGGTTGATTTCAACCTTGGGCGCCGGCACTCCGCATAGATCGGCAATCTCTGCGTGCAACTGCCGCCATGTCAGATTTTCCGAACCCAGAATATAGCTTTGGTAGGCGCTACCTCGCGTGGCGGCCAGCCAGTGCCCGCGCGCCACGTCGCGCACGGAGACAATATTGCTACCGCCGGGGTAGGTCATGCGGGCCGGGTCGTTCAAATAAGCCACAATCAATCCGTTGGATGGCCCTAGCACAGTGGCATGCGGGCCTACCGACAGGGTCGGGCAAACGATAACGATGTCCAGCCCCAGCTGTTTAGCCAGCGTTGACGCCAGTTGATCTTGGCGGATTTTGGACAACACATACGGCGGTTCAACAAAGCCGGCATCGGGTTTCGAGGTTTCGTCAACCACCTCAGGCGCGGGCAAGGAGCCGAACACCACCGAGGAAGAGGTCACCACCACGCGCTGCACGCCGGCCCGCGCCGCCGCTTCCAGCAGATGCCGGGTTCCGGTCACGGCGGTTGCCTCCAATTCCGCGCCGGTTTTGCCGGCATAAGTAAACTGGGCGGCGGTATGGAAAACCAGTTCGCAGTCGGCACATAACGGGACCAGTGCTTCCGGCGGATTACGGACGTCGCCCATGGCCAGTTCCACATCCAACCCAGCCAGCGCGCTCAGATCGCTGGTTGCCCTGACCATAGCGCGTACCTTAGCACCTTGCGCCAGCAGTTCGCGCGTGAGATTCGCGCCGATCAGGCCGTTGGCTCCGGTTATTAAGGCTTGCATGATTGCGCCTACCCTTCCGGCGGCTGTTGTTTGCCGGCGGTTGCGGCATACGGATGGGGATTGGCGAAATCCCGGCCCAGTGCCTGGACATAACCTTGATAGAATTCACTAAGCCAAGCCGTGGCGGGATTATTCACGGCCGGTTCCGGTTCGTGCGCGCCGGCACGAAAATGGGTAAAGCCCTGGCTATCGGTCTTGCCCTGCACTTTGCCGCGCCCGCCTGCGGTAGTCGCCACCGACTCCCCGGATGCCAGCAAGCCGTCGATCGCCGGCGCGGCGGCTTCGGACAGCTCGCCCGCCAGTTTCAGCAAGGTCTCAATCGGACGTCTGGGGCTGTCGTGCGTTGTCTTCGGCTTGTGCCATACACGGCCGATGGCGATTTCCCGCTGTTCCAGCAAGGCCTCGAAATTGGAAAAGGTGCGGCTGAAGAAGGTAGTGTAAGCGTCTTCAACCAGAATGTTTTTCAATTGCGGATAACGGTCCAGCTGAACCAGTTCCCAGAAAGGCGGCAGCGCGAACAATTGGCGTCCGAAGATAGTCACGCGGGTGCCATCGCCCACGGCCTCAAAGGTAACAATGCCGTCGTCGTAAGTTGCTGATTGGTTTTCCGATTTGATGGTTTTCCAGAACATGCGTTGACGCTCCGGCGCATAGACCAGGCTTTCAATTTTGGAAACATCGATTTCCTTGCCTCCCGACCAAACCAGATAGTTAGGTTGAGGCAGATAAAGGTTGCGTTCCACCTGTTTTACCGGCCTGCCGTCGGCATCCCGCTCAATCGGCAGCACGGTGCCGCCGA
This sequence comes from Methylobacter sp., assembly GCA_002928495.1. GTDB lineage: Bacteria > Pseudomonadota > Gammaproteobacteria > Methylococcales > Methylomonadaceae > WM-3-3. The sequence goes on from PERF01000028.1 coordinate 6,917, forward strand.
TATAATCGTTCATGAACTGAATGGTGCGGGATATGTCCACCCGCCGGACAAAGTCCTCGAACGGGACCGGATAGGTATGGTGGTAGTCGAATACCACGGCGCGGTTCAGGTAACGCCAGCGCATCGGCTTTTCTTCGGTGCAAGCGGCGTTCAGCCAGGCTTCCAAGTCCAGCAGTTCGCGCTCCATCACGGCATAATCGTCCGGCCCGCAGGCCAGGGTTTCCGGTGATACCGCTTTCACCCGGCGCATGACGCTATCCTTGTCGGCGCTCACCTGCCAGGCATACAGCGATTGATTCAGCCAGGAAAAGAAAAAATTCCAAGAGATCAGCCAGTATCCGGCCGCCGGGTCCCGGTCAAGATCGGCCAGATGATGGGCGATAAGCGTATTGGCTTTGGCATCGAACAGGTTTTTGAACGGAAACAGGTTTTCGTCCACTTGTTGCAGCCAGGGCGCGGTCAGGCTGGCAAAGACCGGCGAGGCATCCCGTGCGCGGGTGGATTCGGCTAGAATCGGATCGGGCAGTAGGAAATCCGCGAATCGCGCGCGGCTGCCGGCGACATTGGCTAAAGCCGGCATAGCCAATGCCGCCATCAGCCCGGCAAGCAGCGGGGAGGCGGCCGGGTCCGCGCCCATTTTGAGTGCCGTGATGCAATCCACCGCCAGCGGATCAACCCCGGCGATGACGGCGTTGGTGGCGATAAGCTTAGGAAACTGCCGCCCGCCCGAACCATGGGCCGCGCCGCAGGCGTCAATAATGGCGAAATGCGGCGGATGCAGGTTCAACAAGGCTGACAGAACCTCAGTCAGCCCGATGCGTTGGCGGTAAAAATAATCCTTGTCGGCCAGCGGCAGAACCGACAGCAAACAATAAGCCGATAAGGCAAAGAGTTCGCGCTGATCGGTTTTGCACTTGGCGAAAACGATGCGTAAGTCCGCGTCCAGCCAGTGCCGGGATAACCCGGAACCGGCCAGGGCCGACGTTTCCGGAAAACCGGCATCGGCCAGATCTTCGGACAGATCCAGCACGTCGTAAAATGTCCCACGGGCGGTTTCGTAACGGTAGCCCAGTAAGTCGGCCATCACCACCACGCTACGGTTTTCCGCCCAAGTTATCGAGGAATCGGGGCCGGAGGCGATGGCAATCTGCTGCCAGCCGCGATCGGCCAAGGCGTCGATCAGGTGTTCGACCAGATCGATACGGGTGACTACCGGCTGAGCCGGGGTAAAAGCATGCAGATCGACCAAAATCAGCACCCGGCCATCTTCGGTGGGGCGCTGGGAATGCATAGGCAAACGCCAAAACCCTGACCATTCCAGCGCTTGGTCGAGTAAAACAGCCGGCTCGGTCAGCCCGTGTTCAGCAACGGCAAGCGCAGGGGTTTGGTCGGAAGAAGGCAGAGTGACTTCGTTCACCACTTAAAACCTGACCGCTTCACGACGCATGGCAGCCAAGGCCGAATCAGGCTGAGGGCGATTGTTCCGCCGCGGATGCGTTGGCGGCTTGGTTTTTGTCCAGTGGGTTGATGCCGGCCAGGGCAAAAGCCCAGCGGTAATAGACTTCGCTGAAGGCGATACCGTCTTCGATAGCGTTTTGCATTTGCTTGATGGCCAGGTTGACCCCGGTTTTGGTCAGCTCGGACAAATCCTGGTCGCCTTTGCCGTAAGCGTTCAGTGCGCGCCCGTAATCGGTGATGGCTTCGCCGTAATGTTTTATCGCCCGTTGCGCGGACTTGTTGAAGGCCTCGCTGATTTCGTCAAATGCTTCGCTCATGACCATCTCCCGTTGAATTAGCACCCATGTGTTAGGATCGCGCTTAACAAAAACTTTGCGGTAATCGGCGTATCGGCAAAATAGTTATTCTTTATAACTATCCCGGAAAGTACTCCAAGCCTGGTTTGTTGTCAATTGTTTAGGGAGGCGGTGGAAAACCTGCCATTAAGCGCGATACAAGCACAAAGGGCTGATAAGGTCATTTGCGGGCGCTGCTTTGTGGCCGGTTTTCTACCTTCCGCCGCCCTGCCGGGAAAATGCATTAGCCAACACAGGGACTTTATTATCAGGCGCTTAGGGATTGGTTGCCGATCCTATCTGCGCCTGCAAATAATTCTCCAAGCCTATCTTCTCAATCAAGCCTAATTGCTGTTCCAGCCAGTATGCATGGTCTTCCTCGGTATCTTTGAGCATTACTTGCAGGATTTCCCGGGTGTTGTAGTCTTTAACCGATTCGCAGTAGGCCATGACTTTCTTAAGCGCGGCGACCACGTTAATTTCCAGCTGCAAGTCGTTTTTGAGCATTTGCGGTACGTTCGTGCCTACGTTGATCGGCTCGCGCGTGGCCAGATTGGGGGTGCCTTCCAGGAACAGTATGCGCCGGATCAAGCTGTCGGCGTGCTGGGTTTCCTCGCCCATTTCATGGTTGACCTGCTCGTAGAGTTTTTCCAGGCCCCAGTCGTGGTACATACGCGAATGGATGAAATATTGATCCATCGCGGTTAACTCGCCCGCCAGCAAGGTGTTCAGCATTTCAATAACGTTGGTATCGCCCTTCATCTTATTTACCTACTTATTTTATTGTTATTGGCGATAGGTTACACACGTAGTTTAAAGCTGGCAAGTCCGGGTAGCGGCGGCTTAAGCCTTAGGTTATTGTTCGGGTGTGCAGCGACCTTCGCTGCATGATCGGCTGCGTTTTTCCGCCTGCCGCGCTGCGTGCTTGCCCCACAGCCGGAACAGCTTAGGTAAACCCAGTTTTGACAGCAGATAACGGTTATCCGCCACCCAAGGGTAAAGGATTTCGTTGAGCGGCCGGGTCCAGCGGCTGCCCCAAAGCTTGGACATTACCGCCAAGCCCACGCTTTGATAAATTTCTTCAAACGCCGCCACGCCGATCAGCCAACGGCCCTCGGCATCGCGGGCATGCAACCGGTGCATCATGGCTTGCCGAGTAATGCCGAAAGCGGCAAAGTCGGTGTCGTCGAATTCCGGCGGGGAGCAGTCGATCAAGACCAGCCGGTTGTGAGCGTCATGCAATTTGATGTTTTGCATTTCGCTGTCGCAGATTTGGCAGGATGCATCGTAATAAATGGTGATTGGATAAGCGGTGGTTTGGGTCATATTGCCTCCCGTTGCTTCAGTTATTTCTGTTGAAAGTGAAATTAACAGGTAAAACGCGCCCGTTATTTTATTAATACCAGTAAGTCTTTAATTTTGCTGCCGAGTTTCATTAATTTCATCAACATGCCGGGTTCCAGTTTCAGCATTTGGTTGCCCCAATCGGACAAGGCTTCCATAAATCCCAAGGCTTGTCTGATACGTTCTTGGGCGTCCTTGTCTTCCTTATCCAGATCCGGGCTGGCCAGGCATTCTTGCAGCACGGTGATGGTGGGATCGAATTCGCGTTCCTTGCGTTCCTGTACCACGGTTTTAAACAGCGCCCAGACATCGGTAGAGGTGCTAAAGTGGTCGCGGCGGTCGCCCATGATATGAACCACTTGTATCAAACGCCAGTTTTGCAGCTCTTTCAAGCTGTTGCTGACGTTGGAACGCGCAACCCCCAAAGTCTCGGTGATTTCATCAGCGGCCATGGGTTTGCCCACAAAGTAAAGTAAGGCATGGATCTGGGCCACGGTACGGTTAACACCCCATTTGGAGCCCATTTCACCCCAGTGCAGGATGAAGCGTTGTGCGACAGGATTTAGGTTCATGGCGGTTATTATGCCGTATCTTTTATTTCTGTCAATACAGAAATAAAAGAAAGTTTGTGAGCTGTCCGGCATTGCTTGCATAGGGTGCAATGTAACCTGCAAGCCCGGAGCAAAGGCGATTCTTACGGCCGACTCCCCGACTTTTTTGCTTTCCAAGCTGGGGGGCAGTGCCTGGGTGTAACAACGGATACAACTTGCAGAAACGGCGGGCAGGGCTGACCCTGCCCGCCTTGTACGGCTATTCGACCGATAAGCGTTGACCGGTTTGTTTTTGCTTTTTGGCAAGATTTAAAGTTAGCACGCCGTTTTCATAACGCGCCCGACTTTTTTGTTCATCAATGTCGGACGCTAGTTGAAAGCTGCGGGAAACCGCGCCGTAATAGCGTTCGGTGCGTAACACTTTTTCGTCTTTACTTTCGCTGTCGACCTGATTGATATGCGCGCCAATGGTCACCACGTTGCCGTCGATATTGATATGAATAGTTTCTTTGCTGGAGCCTGGAATTTCCGCATCCATGATAAATTCGGTGGGGGTTTCCTTGACATCCACTTTAAATTGGGCCGGCAAAGGGTCGCCATGCAAGGGTTTAATAAAATAGCCAGGGTTAACATCACGAAAAAAATCGTCCAGTAAGCCACGGCTGAAAGGGGTTAAGCTGCTCATAGAATTCCTCCTGCGATTTAGGGATGTAGTTGATTACAACCTTTAAAATGGTGGTGTTATTCGCTATTTCAAGACTTGCTTGGCTGGTAAAAGCAAAATTTTTTAGCAGGTGGCATTCTGGTAGAAGCCCTGCAAGAGCGGCAGATTTTTAAAGATAAAGCCATGCCGATTGATTGGTTCTGTCAATAATCTTCAGCGCACAGGTACAGGCATGCCGGCTTACTTGGCTAATAATTGCCGGTACAGCATGATGATCGCTTGATTCAACGCTTCGGCGCTGAAAAAAAGTTCGAAGCGTAGCCGGGAAGCCTTGCCCATGGCGGTTAGATCGGCTTGCAGCAAGCTGTGCATGGCATGGGTTAACGCGGGTAAATCGGCCGGCCGGATCAAAATGCCGTTGACGCCGTCGACGACCAGCTCGGGGAGCGCACCGGTGCAGGTTGCGATAACCGGCTTGCCCGCCCGCATGGCTTCCAGCGCCGACAGGCCGAAGCCCTCCCAGCGCGAAGGCATGACAAACACATCGCAGCTTTGCAAATAAGCCTGGACCTGGTCTCTGGGCAGCCAGCCGGTGATTTTGATGTTGTCCGGAAATTCGCTAATCGGCAGGTTGTCTATCGAGACATCGCCTATGGCGTAAGCAAAGCTGTCATCGCCCAGTGCCTGCATGGCTTTGACGAAAAGATCTATGCCTTTCTGCCGGTCGAAACGGCCGGCAAACAAGAACCGTTTTTTACCCGGCGGCCAATCTATCCGTAGGTTTGAAGGCGGTTTGTCGGCGATGGCATTTTTGATGATCACCAGCTTGTTGCGGGGCAGGCCTGCATTCATTGCCGAGGTGAAATCGTGGTCGGAAACACAGATAATCCGGTCCGTGGCATGCGCCAGCAGGCGCTCTACCAGCACGGTCAACTCATCTTTCAACGCTGCCGGATTGCGATCGAAGGCCCAACCATGGGGGCAATAAACCAGCTTTGGCCGGTTTTTGCTAAAGCCGAAAAACAATCTGACGGCTAAGCCCGCAAAGGTGCCGTGTAGATGCACGACATCGAAATGGTATTGCTTGTTGAGCTGTTTAAAGGCCCGACGGATTCTGAGAATTTTACGGATTCTTGAACAGCCGTCGTCGAAGCAAGCCAGGGAGTCTGCCGGCAAGGCTGAAATAAAGCCGGCTCGGCTCTGCGGCAATAAGGCGGTAATATTTTCAGGCCCCCAAAGTCTGCTTTGATAGGCCAATAATTCATCAATATAAGAAGCAGTGCCACCTGTTAGAATCTCGGCAACATGTAAAATGTGCAGCGGTTTGGGGTCTTCAGGCATCAGCAGCTTGTAGTAACGTCTAAAATTTCAGCGATTTTAGAAGTCCGTAAGCAAAATAGCTATGTCTATATTCGGGGAAAATCCGCGCCGGCGGCTATGCTCCGAGCATGCGCCATGCTGCTTTGACCTGTGCTAAGCATTATTGGCCAAATTTAAGGCAGAATATTTTCCACCGAATTGCCCACCTGTAAAATTCCGACAGCGCTATGAGTCAATTTGCTTTGAGAGACGACTAAAGCGTTACCCGTAGACCTTCATTCGATAAGGTGTCGGCACTCTGAGCTTACACAGCGAATATTCCCTTAAAACTTGTCTGGAAGTTATTTTAGGTTGGCTTTGGTAAAATGGATTATATGCCCTTGTGTTTGAGAGCATTCCAAACGCCTGTAAGCGGGCGGCTATCCGCCGCCCGGTCTTGATTTAATGTCCGTTTGCTTTGAGAAAAGCCGCCTGTTATTCAACAAATCACCTTAATCCACTTTCATGCCTGAGTTTAATCCCGATTATGGATATACCCTGGAACAGTTATTAAACATTGTTCCACCGCCGGAGCCTAAGGATTTTGCGGCATTTTGGCAGGCGCGTTATCGCCGTGCCATGCACACAAACCCGCAGCCACAGCTTAGTCCAAGCGATAGCTGTCATCCTGATTTTAATTGTTACGATGTCAGTTACAGCTCCACCGACGCTTGGAACATTAGCGGCTGGGTATTGACTCCCAAGCATTCGCCCATTACCTGTGGCGTGATTGTGGGGCATGGTTACGGCGGACGGGAGGGGCCGGATTTCGATTTGCCCATTCCCGGTGCGGCTTTCTTGTTTCCGTGTTTTCGCGGCTTAGCGCGGAGTAGAAGCCAGCTGGTTTCGGATAATCCGAGTTATCATGTGTTGCATAATATTGATAAGCCGGATAGTTATATTCTGGGCGGATGTGTGGATGATTTATGGCTAGGCGTCTCCGCCTTGCTGGACTTGTTTCCCGCCACAGCCGGTCATGTGGCTTATCTTGGTATCAGCTTTGGGGGCGGTATCGGCGCCATGGCGTTGCCTTGGGAGCGGCGTATTCAGCGAGCGCATTTAAACGTACCCAGTTTCGGTAACCAGCCGCTACGCCTGCAATTACCGACTCGGGGCAGTGCTGCCGCCGTGCAGAATTATCAGAAAGTGCATGGTAATGTTCTCGCAACATTACAGTATTATGATGCCGCCATAGCCGCCCGCCGGGTAACCATACCGGTGCATGTGGCGGCGGCGCTGATTGACCCCGTGGTAGCACCGCCGGGCCAGTTCAGTATTTATAATGCCTTGCCGGAAAGTAAAAAACTGTTCGTGCTGGATCAGGGACACATGGATTATGTTGGACAAGCCGAACAGAAAATACAATTATTGTCGGAACTACAAAAATTTTTCAGCCTGTTATGAACCGCGAATATCACTGTTGGTACAGCCCGCGTTTGGAGCGGGAGATGGAGTTATTGGTGTTCGGCCACGCCGGCGCCAAAGTACTTGCTTTCCCAACACGTGACGGCCGGTTTTACGAGTACGAAAATCTAGGTATTGTCCATGCGCTGGCCGACAAGATCGGCAACGGGCACATCCAGTTATTCTGCGTGGATAGCATTGTTAAGGACACAGTGTATTGTAATTCGATTCATCCGGCCGACCGGATCCAGCGCCATATTCAATACGAAGAGTATATTCTTAACGAAGTAATGCCGCTGATGGCCGATATGAATCCGCACGAATGCACGATTATCATGGGCTGCAGTTTGGGCGCGTTTCATGCCGCCAATCTGGCTTTTAAGCATCCCCAACTTTTTCAAAAACTGTGCGCTTTTTCCGGGCGCTATGATTTAACCCTGGAAGTTGACCATTTCGGCGATTTGTTCGACCGATATTACGACGAAAACATCTATTTCAATACCCCTACCCATTTTCTTCCTCAACTGGATTGTAATTGGCGGCTGCAACATTTACGGAAAATGCACATTGTCTTTGCTATCGGCAAGGATGATCCGTTTCTGGAAAATAACCGGCACTTGAGTCAAATATTGGCGCAAAAAGGTATTGAGCACGATGTGCACGAATGGAATGGACGGGCCCACCGGGGCAGCGCATGGCGGAAAATGGTGCCGCTTTATGTGATCAGCTACGCGCCCTATAATTTTCTAACCATCCGGTAAAAGCTGCCGGATAGATTTATAATCAATAACTTAAAATTGTGGAGAGATATTCCATGTATGCAATAGAACACGCAAACCCTGATTCCGCAAATTCCGGGCTTTTTTTAAGCGGCAGTTGCGGCTATAACATTGTCAATAACCGAATCACGCTAAACGTAGGTGAAATTTCCAGTCAGCGTGATTTGGGCAATACCAGCGACACCCTATCGCTAGAACTCTGGGCATTAAGGCAGCCTTATCAAGGTGGTGGTTTTACCGGTTATGCTCTGGCTGGAACCCTACTAGGCCAACTCAACGGGCAACATTTTATGGCGCCTACTAGCTTCGCTTTGGATTATCAGGAACCACCCGAAGGCAGCTGGTATTTAGCCTTAATGCTGCGCGAGTGGGACGGAACGGCTTATACAACCCGAGATTTTGTCAACTTTGCCGTGCCTTTGGAAGTGGGTGCCCGTTCGTTTGTTGAACGCAATGCCAACGGCAATCTGATTAACGTCAGTTTTACCGAGTATAAAAAATCTTCCGTGGTGGATGCCTGCACCGGGCAGCTGGTAACTAACGAGTATTCAGTCATAACCCATAGCACCAAGCCGGCGGCTAGCGGATTGGTATTGCAAGGTAATTGCGGTTACATCGAACAAAACGGCAAAATTACGGTGACTGTTGGCGAAATTGCCAACCAGCGTGACTTCGGCAACACCAGCGGAACCCTTGCCCTGGAACTTTGGGCGCTTAACCAAGCCTATAACGGCGGCGATTTTGACGGCATAGCGCTGGCAGGTACCGGTATCGGTAGCTTAACGGACAATATTCACTCTATAACGCCAGCTACGATCTGGACTTCCAGGAGCCGCCCGCCGGCGAGTGGTATTTAACGCTGATGCTGCGCGAATGGAACGGCGCCGGTTACGAAACCCGTGATTGCATCAGCTTTGCGGTACCTTATACCAGCAAGGCTACAGTGGACAGTAATCGTAAACCATCGACCAACATCATTAACATCAGCTTTGCCGACCATAAAAAAACGCCTGCATCCATAATGGAAGCCGCAAAGCCTTTTTCTGTTGTATCGTCCTCCGCCCAACCCTCGATCAATCAGGCCACCCTGGTTGATTTGACGACGATTAAAGGCATGCCGAGAAAAACTGCGGAAAATATAATTGCGGAACAGCCATACAGATCATTCGATGCCTTGTCCAACGTTAAAGGCGTTGGCCCTAAGTTGCTGAATATGCTGCGCGAATTGTTTACGCTGTAGGCTTTTGGGGATTGCCGGCAAAGCTTTTGATGGTACCGAACCACCTTCTCCAGCGAAATAACAGCGTTGGAGTAAGGGGGGTGTTGGCGCTGTTAAAGCGCTTACAAACACGCCCAATATTTTCGCAGCCCAAACAATGCGGTGCGCCGAAAAAGCGCCGCAATAAAGTGATCACCATCACGCCGAATGAATGCCGCCGCCTTGATAGTGGCGGTGGTTTTGTAGTTAGCCGTATAAAGTACTCTGTGCTTGTAAAGCTGACATATTTTTTGCGTAAAATCGGCTTTTAGATCCGACAAAAAAGAGAGTTTATGTTTTATAGAGCTGAGTTTCGGGCGCTTAACGGAAAGCGCTTAAGTCTGTGGGCGATTAGCCTGAGCATAGCGGTTTTGGTATTAATCAGTCTGGATATGGTAGCCGATTACCAGGAAGGCGTATCTTGGCGGCATTGGTTTTTTGAGGGGGCGTTGCTATTACTTGCGCTGACAGTGTTGATCTATTTCGGCCGCTATTATTTCTCCTTAACGAAAGCCACAATCGGCCAGACCGAGCAAGACGCGGCCTCGGCCCGGCAACAAGCCCGGCAGTGGCGCGAAACCAACCAAGAGGTGGTAGCAGTCCTCGCCCGGCAAATTCAACAACAATTTGTGATATGGCAGTTAACCCAAGCCGAAGTCGAAGTGGGTATGCTGCTGCTGAAAGGCTTGAGCCTGGCCGAAATTGCCGGACTAAGAAGTGTCAGCGAACGCACCATCCGCGATCAAGCTCGAAGTATTTACCACAAATCCGGAGTCACCGGGCGTGCCGAACTGTCGGCGTTTTTTCTGGAAGGGCTGTTGCCCGGTGAGTGAATTAAGCCCAGGCCCACACTAAAAACCATACTATAAAATCGAAAAACCGCCGACTTCCACAGCCGGCAACCCGTTCACAACGAAATGCCCAGCCGCAGTCAGGCCTTTCAACTTCTCGCATTCAACCTCTGTTTACCCAAGAAATCGGCGTGTCCGCGATAGGGGAAATCCTCAAAGGCCGTCATTTCACGGATTCCGCACACTGCACCCGATAGCGTCGCAAAACCTTTGCAGCCCCGCCCAGATTGCAGAATTTATTGAATGTGAAATGCTTAACTTGATGAAATACAGGATTTCGATATTTAATTTTAATATTGAATCCAAGCGGTCTCTCCAATAGAGCGGGAATTCTTTTTAGATTTAAAAATAGTATTGTGTTTAAGCGTGATACGCAGTAAAACAATAATAATATTAGGTTATTAATTGTGTTTACTTGGCTATTATTTGCCGGCATGTAAATGCCGTGGAGCACTGAAATGACACCACAAAGACGCTTTCTACTTGGAGGTGCCGGCGCTGTTCTTCCGGTCATGATATCGGTAGTAACGCTGGATATTGCAACTTATGTATCGGGCGGATTTTCATGGTCTCAAATTATTGGCATAACCATTCGATATTCGTTACTTTTTCTAGTGGGCGGATTTGTCGCTTATCTGCATGACGATGAAGACAAGCCTTTTAAATTGGTTGAAATCGGGGTTGCCGCTCCCGCATTGATTACATCGTTGGTCGCTGGCAATGCCGTTACCGGTTCCAGCAGCCAAGCGGATATACACAAAAAACAGACACCAATCAGTTTTTCGATAATGGGTTCCGCCTATGCCGCAAATACTGAAGAAATTGAGCTTGCCGGCAGTTTTATCGGCGATGTTCTCCGAGGTTTAACGGGTTCGGTTTATAAAAGCGATAATCCCGGCGCGAGTGAAAAATATAAAGAACTTAAATTAAATATCGAAAAGCAATATTCCGTTACCGTTACGCCGAATAATCAGGTGTACGAGATAAAAGCCTCGGCGCTAGCTACCGGTAAATCAACAACAGACGGTCCGGAGTATAAGTTTTCCCTTTATATCAATTCCTCGAAAGAGGGTTTGCGCACTATAAAAGCAGTCCAATATCAATTTGATCATCCGACATTTAGAATCAGAAATGTTGTAGTGGATAATCCTAAAGAACAATTCTTATATAGCTACACAGGCTGGGGTTGTTTGACATCGGTTAATGTAACTGTTCAGCTCAACGACGGGTCATCGAAAAAAATTGACTTTAACATGTGCCGTAGCCTTGGCCCGGAATGGACCGGTTAGTCTATTATTACCGCACGGGTTTGGCGTTCGCTTTACTGATCTATAGCTGATTTGCCGCTTGTAATCCTGGTTAGCCTTAGGGAGGAAAGCGGTTGTGATAATTTGAAACAAAAAATGCCGTGCCAGGGAAAAACCAGCTTTTCCCTGCTACGGCATTTCGTTTTCAGAGCTACTAATCCGGGCGCTAAATTAAAACAAGGCAATTGGCTTTAAAAAACAAAAGTTTCTACTTCAGCGATTAAAAACACCGGCGCGCCGCCGCTGGAAATTTCTACCGCATGTGCTGCGGTTTCCTGTCCGCCCGGCGAATTCAAACAGTCTTCCAATACCTGCATGGAAGGAAAATACACTTCCGCGATTCGGTGATACGGCGCTTGTTCCATGCCGGGCGCCGAGGTAATCAGATTGGCGTCAAAGCGGATTTTACCGGCTAGCTTTTGCACCGCCATGGGCACGTGCTCGTATTCATACCGGCGTTCAAAAATAACCTCATCGGCGGGTTTGGGATACATGACAATCAATTTTGCTGCTTTCATGGTTTCTCCTTATTGATAGTTTTTGATTATGACGGTAACAATACTATTGTTAGCTAGCAGGCTTGTAAAATACAAAGTTTCTATGGAAAAATAGGTTTTACCTATATTAAATTTCGCAGGCAAAAATGGAGTTGCACCAAATCCGCTATTTTCTGGCTGTGTGCGATCATGGCAGCTTTACCCGTGCCGCCCGGTTCAGTTATATCTCCCAGCCGTCGTTAACGCAGTCGGTCAAGAAGCTGGAAAGTGAATTGGGCGGGGAATTGTTTACCCGTGATCGTTCCGGCTGTGTATTGACCCCGCTGGGGCGCATGGTAGAGCCAAATTTACGCAAAATATACAAAGAAGCGCTTGCCACCAAGGCCGAAGCTTTGCGCTTTTGCCGTTTGAACACTGTGCCGCTGCGCGTAGGCCTTATGGAAACCATCGGTGCGCAACGTTTAAATCCCATTTTTGCAAGCTTCCGGCAGGCATATCCGCTGGTCGAGTTTGAGCTGATTGTCGATAGCGAAGCTGTCCTGCTTAACCGGCTGGAAGCCGACTTGCTGGACGTCGTCATCAGCTCGCCGGCCCAACCCTTGGCAGCGCCGCTGCAAAGCACGCTGCTGTACACCGAGCGCTATGTGGTGGCTTTCAGCCGCAGCCACCGTTTTAACCAACTGTCCGGTATCGACCTCAAAGCTATGCAGACGGAGCCTTATCTGGATCGGCTTAATTGCGAACTAAGAGAGCTAAGAGCCATCTGCCAGGATCAGGATATTGGTCTCTACGCCTCTTACCGAAGTAACAGCGAAGACTGGATTATGCACTTGGTACGCGCCGATTTAGGCGTGGCTTTGATGCCTGAATACTCCCTGCCCCTAAACGCGGAAGACGTGAAAAGCCGTTATTTAAGCAATCCTGAGATAAGCCGCCGGATTTATGCCATCAGTCTGCCGCCAAACCGCAAACAAAAACCTGAGGTGAATAATTTTTTGGCCAGTTTGGATACAGTTTAAGCCATGACTTATTCGGCTATTGATTCGGCCTCATGAAGTTTCAACACCCGTTCGCTTTGAGCTTCGACCAGCACAGCACCAACGGTTCAGGCATTAAAAGGCCGAATCTACAAGTGTGGCGAAGCTTCCCGCTAATCCCCAGCCGGTGCTTGCCGAACTGATGCGTCCTAGGCAAAAAGCCGGTTTGCGGGTACGGGGGCAGCTAGACCTTTTCAGTTTTTAATGCGATATTCGCGGTCTTGTTTGCCAACCCAAAACCTGTCATGGAAAACCATCCGCCGCGAATCGATTATTTTCAGAATAATAGTTTCAACCCACCGCCGGGCTTTACTCAGCGCCCCTGGTTTCGTATGCGCAGATTCGTCCTATTTATGATGGTGTTTTTGCTGGCTGCTATTACCGGCCTGATTTACTCCTACAGCCGACCCGCTGTTTACCGAAGTTCAGCTACGTTATTGACGTCCGCGATGACGGCTATTGACCGTGACAGCAATCCCGCCGACATTCAGCATGTTGTTATTCAAAAACAAATGCTTTTGAACCCTGATCTTGTTGCCAAAAGCTTGGCTAGACTAAAAGCTTCCGACTCCGCACAGACAATACAGCAACTGACTTTGCAGGGCATTTCGAGCTTGCTGTCTGTCGAGCCCGTAGCCGAAACTAATCTTGTGGAAATCCGCGCGGAAGGAACCGATCCCGGAGTTTTGCCGCTGCTGGTCAATACCTTGATCGACGTTTACAGTGAGGCCAGGGCCCAGGAAATCAAAACATTAACCGGGACTACCACTGAAATTATCAGCCATGAGTTAACCAAGCTTGGCGACAATATCGCCGCCAAACGTAACGAGCTGGATGTGTTTAGAAAAACCAACGACATTGCCTCCGCAGGCCGTCTGGAAAACGAGCCTCTGGCGCAATTACAAGGTATTAATGACGCGTATAACAAAGCCAGCGAAGACCTTATCAAGGCCAAAGCCACGCTGGATGCGGTAAAATCAGCCATTGCCCGTGGTCAGGCGATAGTGCCCAGTCAGCAGCAAGGTAGTCTGGTGGCGCTTGAAAAACGGCTGCAAGAGCTAAAAGAACAGCTGGCCGAGTTTGATAAACGCTATACCCGGGATTATTTGAAAAAACAGCCCGCGCTAAGAGTTATTCCCGACCAAATCAAAAAGCTTGAGCGGAAATCAAAAACAAGTTGGATACGGCCAGCAAATCCTGCTGACCCAAGCCGAAAGCAATTATGCCGCCGCCCGGCAATCACTGACGGAAATCCGCGCCCAATTAGCTGAAAATAAAAAACTAGCGGCTGAGTTTACTGCAAAATTTTCTCGGCACGAGGCGTTGAAAACGGACTTGGAAGGCTTGGAAAAACTCTACCGCGAAACTCAGGAACGCTTAGTACAACTTGAAGCCGGTCAACAAGAAAACTATCCACAGGCGGCGATTATCAGTCGGGCCCATGAATCGTTTAAGCCGATACGCCCCTACTACAGCCGGGATGCGCTTATCATTTTGGCCGGTTCGGTAATACTGGCACTTTTAACGGTGTGGATTGCCGATTATTTAACCCGAAAACCGGATTCCAAAGCAGCTTTCGCATTACCCGAAATACATATTTACAATCCCGCCGCTAAGGAAATGCTCGATTATCCACAACCCGCTGCCAAACCCATTGAACAACAGCACAATTTTGCGCTTTCAAGCCCCGAGTTGAGAGAACTTTCCGGCCACCAGCTCAGAACCCTGCTGAAGGTATCAAATCTCAAAGCCAAACAACTGATCGGCTGCCTGCTTAGCGGTTTAACGCTGGAAGAAGCCGCCGCTTTGAAAAAGCAGCATATCGATTCCGAGCATGCCCTGGTCAATATCGGCGGCGCCAGTGTCAGAACCCTAGCTATCAGCCATTCACTGCTGCTTTTATTGCAAAAATCCGGCGGCCACCCTGCCTGGGAAGGTGATAATCCGTCAATAGCGGACGAACTTGCCGCCTTATTGGCATGCGCGGCGATAGACTCCGGTTTAACCAACCCCGAAGAGATCACCGCCGATGCAATCCGCCATAGCTATATCGCTTATCTTGTGCGGCAAGGATTGCGGCTGTCGGAACTTGAGCTTATCACGGGTTATCTGGAGCCCGCCATATTGGCAAGTTACCGCAGCTATTCTCCGCCGCAGCAAGGCCGAGGCATTGACGATATCGAACTGCACCACCCGGCGCTGATAGACCCGGAATTAACAAATGCATCATAACCATACGGATTAGCATGGTGATGTTGATGGCGGGTTCCCGGCAGTTATGATCAGACCACGATACGGAAATTCATAAAGACCATCCATCCCAGCCAATGGCAACCTAATGTAATTCAAACGGTTACCGGGTAAATAACCCCAAATACTCGTAAAAAACAAAAAACCGGTTGCGTTGCTGGCCGGTCATTTCTCTAAGCACTTCGTACTTTATCAAATCATTAACCAACGCACCTGCCGTGTTTGGCACAGTATCCAACAACTGGCAAATTTCCTTAATATCCACAACCGGCTTCTGGTACAAATGGCTCATCAAGCGCTGGGCGTTATTTTGTCTGCGCAGGCTAAAACGCGGTAAAATTTCCCGCTCAATACGTTCTTTTAACTTAATTATCTCCCTAAAAACCTCAGTTGCTGATTCGGCAGTTTCTTTAACCCCATGTAAAAAAAACACTAACCACTCTTGCATGTGGTTGCCCTCGCGCACGGCCATAAGGTGGTCAACATAAGCGGTTTTGTTCTTCTCAAAGTAAGCGGATAAATATAACGCAGGCTTGCCCAACAAATTTTCTGCCGCCAAATACAAAGAAATCATCAATCGGCCAAGACGGCCATTGCCGTCTAAAAATGGATGTATGGTCTCAAACTGATAATGGGCAATCGCAATTTTTATTAGGGGCGGCACGTTGATGGACTCATCGTGCAAAAACTTTTCCAAATCGCTCATGAGATCAGCCACTTGCTCGTGATGGGGCGGAATAAAGACGGCATTTTTCAAACTCACGCCTATCCAGTTTTGACTCATGCGAAATTCTCCACGCTGCTTGGTTTGTCCACGCACGCCGCTCATTAAAATAGCATGCGTATCCCTCAGCAAGCGATTGGAAAAAGGCAATTTTTCCAGGGTTTCAATTGCGGAATTTATCGCCCGTATGTAGTTTTGCACCTCGGCCCAATCATCCCGTTTTTCCGGCTGTAAATCTTCGGCATTTTTAAAGGCATCTTCAATACTGGTTTGCGTACCTTCAATCCTGCTCGATAAAGTTGCCTCTTTCGCCACATATGTACGGATAAAAAACCTGATATCGGGTACTAATTGCGAGAATGCGTTTAACTCGCCCAACGCACGGTCAGCTTGGCTCAACAAGTTTTGCAGCTTGGGTTCGGCAATGATCCACGGATGATGGATTGAGGTAGGTAAAAAGCTTCGATATTCATACTGGGTTACATACGTGCCCGAGCAGTAGTCGCTAAGATTCATATTTCAAAAACACTATAGTTTTCTGCAATTAAAAAAATCTTATTGCAAATTCAAATCTCACGTCAACTCTTATTTCAGAAAACCCACTGGTTTTTGCAATAACGAATTTTTTATGTCAAAAACTGCGGCCGATGTAACAATGACAGTATTTAGGAGTTCCGGCCCCCAATGTCTTGTGTTTGCAATAATGCAAGACCCGATCCTCTGTGTCCCGAATATTTAGGGTTTGATTTTTAGGCTTACAGATAGCCGTTAAATCTATAAATTCAACTTTTTTACGGGAAAAGCAATTAAAACATCATAGATTTTTTGCACGAAAAAGCTTATCACCGCAATTACCGGCAAACAGATAAATATCAAATACCCGGCTTTTAATATCTCCATATTAAAACCATGCATAAGCAGCAATTTATTGTATATTAATAGCATAAACTCGTAGACCGGCCTATGTATTAAATACATAACGTAACCGGCATAGCTAATCGTTTTAATAAACACATTGGGCGTCAAATTAACAGAATTAAACAGTATAAATAGACATAATGGCGAAAAAATTGCCAATGGAATACTCGCATAACTTACCTCGGGCGCCTCATGCACTTGCATGGATAAAACAACTGAGCCGAGCAAGCAAACAAAAACCGGAATAATAAAAGCCTTCGATAAATTCGATAGTTTTGCCAGATAGATACCGCAGAAATAAGCCGGAAAATAGATCAACACCCGTGGATCACTTTTAGGCGATAGAAAACTGGCCAATACCATAAGCAGCACCAAAAAAATCCCTCTTAAAAGTAGATCCGGCGTATTCTTTGCGCTGATCAACAAGGGCGTGAGCACATAAAAAACCATTATCATGGTTATAAACCAAAGCGTTGGCGGTGGTGGCCCATAAAACATGGATATCAACAAGCCCGCTTTAACCAGCGTTATACCTTTTGCCAGACGAAAATAATAAAATAATAACAAAGCAAAAACATACAGAGGATATATCCTAATCAATCGTTTAATATAAAACCCTCTGATACTTTTTATATTAAAGTCAAGGGTATTATTCCCCATAAGGTAACCCGACAAAAACACGAATAACGCCAAGATAGTCACGGTTAGTCTTGTCGTTATACTATTGGAATAATTGGGAAAGGCGTCGGTATAGTTCATCAGATGCCAAAAGCCGACAATATAAAGAACGCTGGCACCTCGGAGTATATCGATAAAACCAAGCCGGTTTTTCATAATCAAATGATGGCTAATAAAGGCAATTATTTCTAATCAATGGGGGTAAACTCGATTGGC
>PERF01000029.1 GCA_002928495.1 Methylobacter sp.
TTGGCCAAAGCCAGACGGGTGAACGCCGGTGGATCGGATACCCCGATTCCGCACCTGTTGATCAAATTAGGTTTGTGCTCGGAGCTGGATGTTGCCATTGCCAGCGCTAAAGTAAATGGCCTCCAAGTCGTCTACGCCGAGCAATATCCGGTGCAATCCCCGTTGCCGGACGATTTTCCCTTGCGCTTTTTAAAGCAATACCATGTCATCGGTTTGGAAAGCGATGAAGTGTTAACCGTAGCCATGATGAATCCGCAAGACAGCTTTGCGATTCAGGCATTGACACTGGCGACCGGCAAGGCCATCGTCGTTAAAGTCGGCCTGCTGTCCGAAATTGAGGCGGCATTGGATGTGCAATATGGCGAAGGCCGTTCGCAAATGGATAAAATCGTCGATACCCTGGGTGTTGACGAAGCCGGCGAGGAAGACCTGGAGCATTTGAAAGACCTGGCCAGCGAGGCGCCGGTGATCAAAATGGTGAATCTGATCATGCAGCGGGCGATTGAAACCAAAGCGTCCGATATTCACATTGAGCCGTTCGAGCAAAACCTGAAAGTTCGCCTGCGTATCGACGGTGTGTTACAAGATATTGAATCGCCGCCGGTAACGTCAACTTCAGCCGTGATTTCCAGAATTAAAATCATGGCCAAACTTAACATTGCCGAACGCCGCTTGCCGCAGGACGGCCGCATTAAAGTGCAAATGCTGGGCAAAGAGTTGGATTTGCGGGTTTCGACCATCCCCACCATGTACGGTGAAAGCGTTGTCATCCGTTTGCTGGATAAAGAAAGCACGGTGCTGGATTTTAATGCGCTAGGCTTTTCCGGCCGCCATGCCGAGCGCTTTCAGGAGGTGCTGGCTTTACCGCACGGTATTATTTTGATCACAGGCCCTACCGGCAGCGGTAAATCCACCAGTTTATACACCGCGTTAAAGCAGCTAAATACCTCCGAGCGCAAGATTATCACCGTGGAAGACCCGGTTGAATACCAGCTCGAAGGCGTTAACCAGATTCAAGCCAAGCCGCAAATCGGCTTGACCTTTGCCATGGCTTTGCGGTCAATCGTACGCCAAGACCCGATGTGATCATGATTGGCGAGATGCGCGATCTGGAAACCGCAAAAATCGCCGTGCAATCGGCGTTGACCGGGCATTTGGTGTTGTCCACGCTGCATACCAACGATGCTGCCGGCGGCGTTACCCGGCTTTTGGACATGGGGCTGGAGGAATATCTGCTGGCTTCAACCGTCAACGGTATTTTGGCGCAGCGCTTAGTGCGCAAACTCTGCAATCAATGCAAGCAGCCATTTATAGCCGGCGAGGAAATCATCGCCGACCGCAAACTCAGGCGTTTTCAGCCCGAGGGCGACATCACGCTCCATCATGCGGTGGGCTGTAGTGCTTGCGGCGGTCTGGGTTACCGGGGGCGAATGGCGATTATCGAATTTTTGGTGATGACCGACGGTATCCGCCGTCTGGTGATGAACCATGCCGAAGCCGGCATCATTCAAAAACAAGCCATGGATGAAGGTATGTTGACCATGCATGATGACGGCATGCAGAAAGTGTTGCAAGGCATCACTACCCTGGAAGAAGTGCTACGGGTGACCACGGAAAATTGATATGGCGTTATACGCGTTTAAAGCCATTAACAATGCCGGGGAAACCGAGGAAGGCGTGCGCGAGGGCGCGGACGAGCAAGCCGTGGTGCAGTTGCTGCAAGCCGAAGGTTATATTCCAGTCCATGTCAAGCCGGCCACTGGCCGGTCGTTTTTAGGGCTGTCTTTAGGCCCCAAACTAACCCGGCTGGGCCAAAAAGACATCGCCTTGTTTACCCGTGAACTGGCAACCCTATTGGAATCCGGCCTGCCTTTGGACCGTTCATTGAGTGTGTTAATGGAACTGGCCGAAGATAAGACGGTATTAAATAAACTTATCAGCCGCGTACTGGAAAAAGTCAAAAGCGGCTCCTCGCTGGCCGATGCATTGGACAAACAGACCGGTGTATTCAGCCGGTTTTATCTCAACATGGTGCGCGCCGGAGAGGCTGGCGGCAGCCTGGGTGAGGTGCTAAGCCGGCTGGCGGAGTACCTGGAACGCTCTAAAGAACTAAAAGATACCGTCAGCACGGCATTGATATACCCCAGCATTTTGTTACTGATGTCTCTGGCGTCGTTGTTTGTCATGCTGACGTTTGTGGTACCGCAATTTAATGAAATGTTCGAGAGCGCCGGGAAAGCACTGCCGGTGTCAACGCAAATCGTCATCGCCTTGGCCAACGGGTTGCAGAATTATTGGTGGTTGTTGTTTTTGCTGGTGTTTGGCATTACCGCTTTCATGCGCCGGCAACTCAGCCAGGCGCAGAGTAAAAAACGTTGGGACAAGCGTCTTTTGGCGTTTCCGCTGGCCGGAAACGTTATCTTAAACAAAGAAATAGCCAATATCACCCGGACTTTGGGAACCTTATTAGGCAATGGTGTTTCTATATTGTCGTCGTTGGCTATCGCCAGGGAGACCGTGGACAACCTGGTATTGGTCGAAGCCCTGCAGGATGCCGAAGAGCAATTGAAGCGCGGCAAAAACATGTCCGATGCCTTGATGGAAAAAGGCATTTTTCCCAAAATGGCCATGCAAATGATCAAAATGGGCGAGGAAACCGGCCGTTTGGAAGAAATGCTCATGCGTGTGGCCGAGATGTACGACAAACAGCTTAAAGTGGCTATCCAAAGAATGCTGGCCCTGCTGGAGCCGGTGTTGATTATCACCTTGGGCTTGATGATCGCGGGCATTATAGTATCGATCTTGCTGGCAATACTCAGCGTTAACGACTTAGCTTTTTAAATGAGGAAGAGTTTAGACATGAAACACCTTAAACACGGCGGGCAGAATGGTTTCACATTGCTTGAATTATTGGTTGTGCTTGGCATCATCGCCTTGCTGGCCGGCATTGTCGGGCCGCAAGTCATGAAGCATACCGGCGAATCCAAAATCAAAGCCGCCAAAGTGCAGATTGAAGATTTATCGGCTGCCCTGGATATGTACAAACTGGATAACGGCAACTATCCCACGACCGACCAGGGCCTAAAAGCATTGATTGAAGCGCCCGAGGGCTCCAAACGCTGGAATGGGCCTTATCTGAGTAAGAATAAAATGCCTTTGGATCCCTGGCAGCAGGATTACCACTATGCCGCTCCCGGCACCCACGGCAAGTTCGATTTGTACACCTTTGGCAGCGATAGCAAAGAGGGTGGCGAAGGCGAGGATCAGGATATCGTGAGCTGGGAATAAATCCGCCTGGATACAGTCGAGCCACGCATGTCCACTCAAACGCACAAATTGCATCTTGCGCATCAATACCGTGGTTTTACCTTGTTGGAACTGATATTGGTGTTGTTCATCATGGTGCTGGGAATGGGGGTAATCGGCGTAAAGCTGTCGTCCGGGCAGGGCCCGGCCGAACTTAAGGCTGCCGGGCGCGAGATCGCGTCGGCCTTACGCCATGCCCGAGGGCGTGCTTTGACCAACCGCGAGAACCAAGCCGTGATCTTCGATTTGGCGGAAAACGCCTACCAGATCACGGGGGTTTATCCGCCTCGAACAATCCCCAAGTCGGTTGATGTGACGCTGGACATCGCCAAAGCCGATATTGATCAAAGCGGTGGACGCATCCGTTTTTTCCCGGACGGTTCGTCCACCGGCGGCCGGGTGACTTTGTCGCAAGGCCAGCGCGAGCAGCGCATTGACATCAACTGGCTGACCGGTAACGTCGGCTTGACCGATGAGCCGGAATCCCCGCCGGGCCATAACAAATCAAGTCAATGAACAAACAGCAAGGTTTCTCTTTGCTGGAAATTCTGATTGCGTTTGCAATTTTGGCTGTCTCGTTGGGAATTTTACTGCGTATATTTTCTGCCGGCACCAATATCGCCGCCGTTTCCGAAGATTACACGGTGGCCGTGCAACTGGCCGAATCCTTGCTGGCGCGAGCCGGCAGCGAACTGCCCTTGCAAGCCGGAGAGCGGTCGGGCTGGGAGGATAACAACAAATACCACTGGCTGGTTGAGATGGCGCCTTTTTCAGCAAACGCCACCGCCGGGCTGGATACGGCCAAGCTTCCTGTGGAATTGTTTAAAGTCCGGGTAATCGTGGAATGGGATGATGGCGGGGCGTACGGCCGGGAATTTGAACTCACCACGCTTAAACTGGCCGGTAAACAATGATCAGGCTTTCACGCACTGCGGGTTTTACGCTGATTGAAGTTTTAATTGCCATGACTTTGCTCAGCGTTATGGTGCTACTGCTGTTCGGCAGCTTAAAAATCGGCGCGGACAGTTGGGAGCGCGGAGAACATAAAACCGCCAATGTGAATGATATTGGCATTACCTACAATTTTTTTCAAAGCTACCTCGCCACCGCAATCCCGTTGTTCAAACACCCGGATGAGGATAACCGCGCGTTGTCTTTTCAAGGCCAGGCCCAGCGGCTGGAATTTGTCTCCACTTTCCCCGCCAGCCTCAACCGGGGCGGCTTGCAGTTGTTTAGCATCTATCCGGTACAAGATGCCGAAGGTAGCCATATCAAAGTCAACGTCTCACCGTTCGACCCCGACAGTGACGACGTTGCCGAACAGCAAAATCCCGACAATGAAGTCGATCTGATCAGCGGCGTGGCGAGTTTCGATCTGGAGTACTGGCAAGGCGAATCCGGCGAAGGCAACTGGGAGGATCAATGGCAGGACCGGGATTTTATGCCCAGGTTGGTAAAAATAAAAATCGGCTTGGCGAACGGCAGTTTTTGGCCGGATATGATAATCAGCCTTCGAGTAACCGGCAATCCCGACTCGCAAGATAGCGATTCCATTGACGCCCCCGGCAATGCTGACGATGATGACAACGATGACAGCCAATAAAGGTTTTGCTCTGGTATTGGTGCTTTGGGTGCTGGCTTTGCTGACCATCATGGCCGGCAGCTTTGCCGTATCCATGCGTCGGGAGACCGCGATCATACGCGGTATCAAAGATAATTCACAGGCTTTGGCCATGGCGGAAGCAGGCCTTGCCATCGCGCAAATTCGGCGGTTGGAACAAGAGCCGACCCTGCGCTGGCTGGCCAACGGCAGTACGTATGAGTTGGAATTTCCGGAGGGTCAAGCCGGAGAGCCGGGTTGGGTAAGAATCAAAATGCTGGACGAAGCCGGCAAAATCGACATCAATGCAGCGGATCAGGTTTTGCTACAAGCGGTGATGGGTCATGCCCCGGCGGATGCCGTCCTGCAAAGCAAACTGGTAAACGCCATATTGGATTGGCGCGACGATGACGATCTGGTGCGCGTGGACGGTGCGGAAGCCAAAGAATATGCCGAGGCGGGGCTTGGCTATAAGCCTGCCAACAAACCGTTCAAAGCGATTGAGGATTTGCAAAGAGTGCTGAATATGAATGCTCAGGTTTACCAGTGGCTGGAAGATTTAGTAACCGTGCATTCGGGGCAAAAGCAAGTGGATGCGAATGTGGCATCGAGGGAAGTGCTGCAGGTGCTGCCCGAAACCGATGCCGGCGCGGTGAATAACCTGCTATCGGCCCGGCAAACCGGAACTCTTCCCGCTACGGCGGAATCGCCGGCCAATACCGGCGCTGCGGCATCCGGGCAGACAGCCGGCGAAGGCGGCAGCAGCCAGAGCCAGGCGATTACGGTAATCGTTGAAGCTGTGCTGG
Organism: Methylobacter sp.; assembly: GCA_002928495.1. Taxonomy (GTDB): domain Bacteria; phylum Pseudomonadota; class Gammaproteobacteria; order Methylococcales; family Methylomonadaceae; genus WM-3-3. The sequence continues at coordinate 5,713 of PERF01000029.1, forward strand.
ATCGAAACGATGAAGAAGATAATCCGGCCGGAGCCGTGATTAAAGTTTTGTTAAAACAATCCGAAGAGGAGCAGGCGGAGCCGTTTCAAGTGCTAAAATGGCAGCGTAATCCCGCAAATGGGCTATCATTATTCGATAATGCTGCCGAGGACGGTACTAATAAGGATGAATTATTAACTGCGCGCTATGTCGAGTCTGAATTCAACAATTGAACTGGATTTAAACCAATTTTTCCGCTGGTGGATGCGTGAGCTCGCATTTCTGGTGCCCGATAAATTGCGTGAACTGTTCGACGATCACCAAGGTTATTTGATTGTTAGCCCCGATCACGGCCAGCTGGCATTAAGCTACTACTACCGTGGTAATACCGAAGCACTGGCAGTCATTCCGGCCAATGACATCGGCAAGGAAGCCCTGAAAAACCTTAAAGCCGGCGACAGCCGGCTGGATAAGGCCTGGCTGGTTTTACGCCTGACCGGAGCTCAAGCGCTTGCGCGCGAGCTGGTTTTGCCGGCGGCTGTTAAGGAAAATCTGCAGCAAGTTATTGCTTATGAAATGGATCGATTTACCCCGTTCAAGCCCGGCCAAGTGTATTTCAGTGTAAAACCGTTACCGGCCGGAACCGAACAAGGCCAAATGCGGGTTTTGCTGGTGCTGGCTTTAAAAACGCAATTGGATCATTGGTATGCCAACCTAAAAGCCGTCGGACTGACTGCGGATTTGGCGGATTACGATGCCGTAGTCAACAAACTGGAAGACAAAAGCGGACGCTATAATCTGCTTCCGCCTGAGTTGCAAAAGCCTGAAAGTCTGCTCACCCGGCTGATTTATGGCGGTATGGCCGGGTTGGCGGTTATTTTGGCGTTGGCCGCCTTGGTGTTGCCGGTATGGTTCGAATACCTCGCGGTCAATGAATTGGAAGAAAAGACCAAAGTATTAAGCAAGGAGGCCAAGAAAATTGAAACCTTGCAGCAGGAAATCGACGGTATCGTAGCCCAGGCCAAGCAACTGGTGGATGAAAAGACCGCGGCGCCCGCTATCGTCAGCATGCTGGAAACATTAAGCGCCAGTATAAAAGACGATACCTGGCTGACTTTTGCCCAATACGCCGACAAACATTGGCAAATACAAGGCGAATCACCGGCCGCATCATCGCTGATCGGCATTTTGGAAGCCACTGATTTATTCTCCAATGCGCGTTTTGCCTCACCGGTTACGCAGGATAAAAGTACCGATCTTGAACGCTTTCAAATAACTTTTGATGTCGCGGATAAGGCCGCTAAAGCAGATGATGGACAGCCTTAACGCAAAACAACAGCGCTGGCTGGCGGTAGGCTTGCTGGTGTTGGTTGTGGTATTGGCCCTGGCCGGGCTGGTGGTTCCGGTCGTTCTTAAAGGCATTGAGCTGCACGAAGAGAAAACCGCGTTAGTATTCCGTCTGCAGCAATATCAGCGGGTTCTGGCCCGCAAAGATGCGGTAATGGCGGCGGTTACGGAATTAAAAGAAGGGGGCGAAAGCCAAGGCTACCTGAATAGTGAAAATACGCCGGCTTTGGCGCTTGCTGCCGTGCAGGAATTTGTTAAGCACTCGATTACTGAAGCCGGCGGGCAACTGAACAGTACTCAGGCGTTACCGGTTATCAATAAAAACGGCTACAGCCAGATCAGTATTAAAGTCCGCATGACGTGTAATACCGAAGCGCTGCGAACCTTGTTGTACAAACTGGAAACTGCCAATCCGTTGATTATTGTCGACCAGATCGACATTCGTCCGCTACGTGGAACCTTGAATAAATCACTCACCAGCTTGATCCCAGTAACGATCTTAACGTGAATTTTCAAGCAATCAGCTTTATGGGATTGCAAACGCCATGAATATCAGGCTGTTAAAAATTTTAGCCATCTTGTGCGTCGTCCTAAGCATTATCATTCTGGCCGAATGGGCCTATGCCCGGCATGCCCGTGAGCAACTGTGGGCAAACATCAACGGTGTTGAGATTAAACCCTACCAAGCGCCGGCTTTACCGGTGCTGGAGCTGGGAGAAAAAGCCGAGGAAGACTACACCGAGCTGGTGGCAAGGCCCTTGTTCACCAAAGGCCGCCGGTTTATCGAGGGGGCGCCGTCCGGGGACGACAATAGCGGCTTCGGCTTTGGCGGCGAATTCGACTGGCAAGTCATGGGCATTTATACCAAAAGCAACAAACTTTATACTTTGTTCACCCGCATCGACCGGGCCAGCGGTAAAAACAAACATCAAAAAATCACCCAAGACGAATCGATTGAAGGATGGCGCTTAACCAAGATTGAGTCGGACCATGTCGTTTTGGAACAAAGTGGCAGCGAGAAAACGTTAATGCTTAGAAAACCCAGGTCATCAAAAGAGGCCAATAATGCTAATCCCCCACCCCCACCACCAGCAGCAATAAATTCGCAGGATAGTGAAAATGAAAAGCCTTAAACATGTTGCGGCTATATCCGGACTGGCATTCGCCTGTGTCAGCTTATCCGGTTGCGAGTATCTAGGCCCCAAGCAACGCAAGCTACCATTAACCCAGGCAGAAACCGGTGCCAGCGCCGAGCAGGGAAAAGTCATTTTTTCTGAATTGGAAAACAAGCCCATTGGTGCTGAAAATATACAAGCCGGTAAAGAACTCTATCCCGCCACCGAAAACAACACCATTCGTTACTTACCTCAACAGCCGGTCACCGACCGTCCCAGGGGCACCGGCTCGTACAGTCTTAATTTTGACGATGCCGATTTGGCCGAGGTGGTCAAAGTCATACTAAGCGACATTCTGAAGCAAAACTATGTGTTTAGCCCTAAAGTCGGCGGTAAAGTCACTTTGCAAACGACACAAGCACTGACCAAAGATGAATTGATACCGACTTTGGAAATGCTGTTGGGGATGAATAATGCGGCATTAATCAAAGATGGTGAGGTTTTTCGCATAGAGCCGACATCCGAGGCGGCTTACAGCACCGATTTTCTCTCTCGCGGCAAATATGGTTTTCAGGTTCGGGTAATTCCGGTCCGCTATGTCTCGGTGGAGAATATAACCGAAGTGCTTAAACCTTTGCTGCAGGAAAAAACAGTTCTCAATATCGATAAAGCCCGCAATCTACTGGTGGTTTCAGGCAGTAGCGATGAGTTAAGCCGGGTGCAGGATATGGTCAACACATTTGACGTCGATGTGCTCAAAGGCCGTTCGTTCGGGATATTTCCTTTAGCGCATGTGGAACCGGAAACCATCATTGAGGAATTAGAGACGGTATTCAATAAAACGGATGACAGTACTTTTGTGCAGTTTCTTTCCATAGAACGTTTAAACGCCGTGCTGGCGATTACCCAGCAGGCAAAATACTTGCGGGATGTGGAAACCTGGGTGCTAAGGCTGGATAAAGCCAATACCAGCGCGGGCGGCGGCGTTAATGTATATAAAGTGCAACATGCCGATGCCGTGGAGCTGGCGACCACCCTGAATGATATTTTTACCGGCGCCAGTACCAGCAAACGCCGTAACAAAGTAGCCAAGGTGGCGCCGGGTCAGGATGCAGGGCAAGTCACCAACAAGCCCGATACACCTACACCTTCAGAACGGCCGCAGCCGGCAAGATCGCTAGGCGCGGGAGGCTTAGACGGCGATCCGCATATTGCCAATATCGGCAGCAATGTGAGAATAATCCCGGATGAGCCCAATAACTCGGTGATTGTTGTGTCCACGGCGCAGGAATACGAGGTGATCCGTTCGGTTATCACCCAGCTCGATATTATTCCGCTACAGGTTTTGATCGACGCCACGATTGTTTCGGTTACGTTAACGGATAATTTGCAATACGGTATCCAATGGTTTTTAACCCACTTTAACGACGGCACTAATGTGGTCAGCACCGGCGGCGGGGCCAGTACGGCGGCTATAGCCGCTGCCGCCGCGACCGGTGGATTCGGCTATTCCTTCGTTAATAACTCCAACACCATCCGGGCGGTACTCAATGCCCAGGCACAGGATAACAAGCTTAATGTCATCTCCTCGCCCTCATTGATGGTATTAAATAATCAGGAAGCTTCCATTCAGGTCGGTGATGAAATCCCGCTTAGAACCACCGAGTCCACCAATACCAACGCCGGCGCTGCTACCAACCCGATTCAGACCAGCTCGATTCAACAGCGTAAAACCGGTGTCAAACTCAAAGTTAAGCCGCGTGTGAATGCCAGTGGTTTGGTCATCATGGATATTGAACAAAGCGTGGAAACCGCAATTAATACCACCACCAGTAATATTGACTCGCCGACGATTCAAAGCCGTGAGATCACCAGCAACGTTGCCGTGCATAGCGGGGAAACCATCGTGTTGGGGGGGTTGATCGACGAGAATAGCACGAATAATAAAACCGGGGTGCCATTGCTTCACGAGCTGCCGATCATCGGTACTTTGTTCGGCAGTAATGTCCGAAATCAGACCAAAACCGAGCTGGTGGTGCTGATTACACCTAGAGTGGTAAAAAGCCGCCAGGACTCAGGGCTAATAGCCAGCGAGTTCAGGCGCAAGCTGACCGGAATTTATGAAATCCCGGTGGAGAAGAAGCCGGCTCCACTGGAGATTCAGACAGCGCCGTTGAGATAATCTAACGACGGCGGCAACGCGGACAATATTTCCGATTGCAGGCGCGGGTTGTTCACACCGTGCCTGCCTCTGCGACAGCCTTACAACGGTTAAAGGGTGACGACTTGGTCGCCTTTGCCGATCAAAACCACATCCGCCGGCCGAATGGCAAACAAGCCTACGGTGACAACGCCGGGAATGTTGTTGATGGTTTTTTCCAGCTCGATGGGATCGAGAATGCTGAGGTTGTGCACATCGATAATATGGTTATGGTTATCGGTGATGCAACTCTCCCGCCACACCGGCTGGCCGCCCAATTTGACCATCTCGCGCGCGACAAAACTTCGGGCCATGGGAATGACTTCCACGGGTAGCGGAAATTTGCCCAACACATCCACCGATTTGCTGTCGTCGGCGATGCAGATAAATTTTTTGCTGGCTTGGGCAATAATTTTTTCCCGGGTCAAGGCGCCGCCGCCGCCTTTGACCAACTGTTTGCGCGGATTGATTTCATCGGCGCCGTCAATGTAAACCTCAAGGGTGCCGGCTTCGTTTAAGTCCAACACCCGGATGCCGACTTTTTTCAGACGCTCGGAAGTCCCTTCGGAACTGGATACCGCGCCTTCGATATCGTTTTTGAAATCAGCCAGCATGTTGATGAAATGATTGGTGGTTGATCCCGTGCCGACACCGATTATCGAAATATCTTTAATGTAAGCTAAAGCAGCTTGAGCGACTTTTTGTTTTAATTCGTCTTGAGTCATAAGCCTATTAAGTCAGTTAGTAAGAGTATGGGATAATGCCGCGATTAAGAACCGATACTTTAGCCGATTTTCCGCCATGCCACAAAAATACATAGAAAAAATTTTACGCGCCAGGGTTTATGATGTAGCCATTGAAACCCCCCTGGACTTGGCGGTATCGCTATCCACCCGGCTGGACAATAAAGTCTATTTAAAGCGTGAGGATTTGCAGCCGGTTTTTTCCTTTAAGTTGCGTGGCGCCTATAACAAAATTGCCCAGCTTTCCGATGCGGAAAAGCAACAAGGCGTGATCACGGCTTCGGCTGGAAATCATGCGCAAGGCGTTGCCTTGTCCGCCCAGAAGCTGGGAATCAAGGCTTTGATTGTGATGCCCAAAACCACGCCGGAAATTAAGGTAAAGTCGGTAAAAGCCCGCGGCGCCAAAGCGGTGCTGCACGGTGATTCCTATGATGAAGCCTATGCACACGCCATGGAACTGGCGGAACAAAAAGGCATGGTATATATCCCGCCTTTCGACGACCCGGACGTGATAGCCGGGCAAGGCACTATAGCCATGGAGATTTTGCGTCAGCAAACCGGAGAGCTTAATGCCATATTCGTGCCGGTAGGCGGCGGCGGTTTGATTGCCGGCATTGCGGTTTACAGCCAAATTCGTGCGGCCGGAAATAAAAATCATCGGCGTGGAGCCGGAAGACGCCGATTGTCTTGTACCGGGCGCTTAAAGCTAAACGTCGGGTCGTCCTCAAACAGGTCGGCTTGTTTGCCGACGGCGTGGCGGTCAAGCAAGTGGGCGAAGCGCCGTTTCACTTGGCACAACGTTATGTCGATGAAGTGATTACCGTCAGTACCGATGAAATCTGCGCCGCGATCAAGGATATTTTCGACGATACCCGCTCGGTTGCAGAGCCTGCTGGCGCTTTGGCGGTGGCGGGACTTAAAAAATACGTGGAGCGCGAACAAGTCAAAGGCCAAACCCTGGTTGCCATCGACAGCGGCGCCAATATCAACTTCGACCGCTTGCGTTATGTGGCTGAGCGCGCCCAGGTGGGGGAATTCCGGGAAATTCTGCTGGCGGTAACCATACCGGAAGTGCCGGGCAGTTTTCTCAAGTTCTGCAAGCTCTTGGGTGGGCGTAACATCACTGAATTTAATTACCGTTTTTTCGATGTCGGCCAAGCCCATGTCTTTGTGGGGATATCCAGTAGCGGCCACGAGTCGGATCGGGCGGAGCTGTTGTTGGAGTTGGCGAAGCAAGGGCTTACAGTAACCGATATGACCGTCAACGAGCTTGCCAAAGAGCATATCCGCTACATGGTAGGCGGGCACGCTCCTAGGAAACTGAACGAGGCCATCTACAGCCTGGAGTTTCCCGAGCGCCCTGGCGCATTGCTGAGGTTTTTAACCGCGCTGGATGGCCGCTGGAATATCAGCCTGTTCCATTACCGCAACCATGGCGCAGCTTTCGGTAAAGTATTAATGGGCGTGCAAATGCGTAAGGCCGAACGCAAGGCATTTGAGCTCTGCCTGGATGGTTTGGGGTTTGCTTATCACGAAGAAACCCAAAATCCGGCTTATCAAATGTTTGCCGGTGGGCAGGAGCGTGGTGGAAAGGCTTAAGGCTGTTTATTCAAGAGCCAGGATTAAGTCCCATTCCTGTTCGGTTACCGACATTACCGATAAGCGGTTGCCGCGTCTAACCAAGGCCAGTTCGGCCAGTTCGGGCACTTGTTTGAGTTCTTGCAAGCTGATGGTGCGCGATAATTTACGCACGAATTTTACGTCAACCATCATCCAGGTTGGATTTTCCCGTTTGCTTTTGGGATCGAAATGGACGTTGCCGGGATCAAATTGAGTAAAGTCGGGATAGCCTTCCCGGACAATTTCCATAATACCGACGATGCCCGGCAGCTCGCAATTGGAATGATAGAAAAACGACCGGTCTCCCACTTTCATGTCGTCGCGCATCATATTGCGGGCTTGGTAGTTACGCACTCCGTCCCAATGTTCGGTTTGGGCGGGCTTATTAATCAAATCATCAATGCCGAAAGTGGACGGCTCGGATTTCATTAACCAGTATTTCATGCCTAGGGATGTCAATATGAGAGGTAAGAGGCGCATCTCCCGCCTGCGCCGCTATACGCCTTCGTCCTTGAACCGGAAGTTCAAGTGGGAACTAAGTCTGTAAATCGGGCTTCCCATTCGGGACGGGCCTGCACGCCATTACAAGAAACAGCTCCCTGGGTATAAGTAGGTTCAGGAAACACCCGGCATATTATCGAACGCCGCAGGAGATACTAGAGTTATTTTAGCACCGATTTTTATTTTGGCGAGGCTATAAATTGTCGAGTACGTCGGCAATTTTATTGCTCATGTTGGTCAAGCCCGCGCTGAGCTGTTGTTTGAGCAGATTGTTTTGATTTTTATAAACATTGAGTTCATGGGTGAGGTTTAATGCCGCCATCACGGCAATACGGTCCGCGCCGTTGACGCGACCGGCGTCGCGGATTTTTCGCATTTGTTCATCAAGATCCAGCGCCGCGCGAATCAGCTCTTCTTTTTCGTTGTCGGCACAAGCAATTTTGTATTCCTTACCCATAATGGTCAGGGTTACCGGTACTGTGGTTTCATTTTGGCTCATGAGCCGTGCTCCATAGCTTTTAGGCGGGAAATCATCGCTTCAACCCGTAGCCGGGCCAGATTGGTTTTTTCAATCAGCTTGGCTTTTTCTTTTACCAAGGCGTCTTGTTTGGCTTTTAATGTGCGGTTTTCAGTTTTCAGCCGGTTGAGTTGTTCAATTAAAAGCTCCAGTTTATGCTCAAGGTCTTTTAAAGCAGCAGCCTGGTCGGTATCTGGAGTGGTCATTAGAATTAACTTTGTCCTTGCAGGATTGTGCCGGTTAAATTTAACAAGGGTTTGCATTAGCGGGCAGATACCTTTAAATATAGCCTATCCGCTGAACAAATCACAATTTAATGAAGATCAATGTTAGCATAAGCCGTATTTTTTTTTTAGCCGTTAAGCCTGATGTTTGCGCATGCTTTACCAGCGAGTTGATATGATCCTAACCGGCGCCAATGCCGGCACCGGCGCTTCGGAAGCGCACGGGATAGCCACCGCCATGCTTTGCTTGGGCGGGGAGACGCCTTGCAGCGACTGGCTGAAGGAGGTGTTGCGGGACGCCGATCCGGTTGCCCGCGGCGATGAAGCGATTCTGGAAAATTTGTATGAACGTACCCGTGAATTACTGGTTAGCGGTGAGTTTGAATTTGACTTGTTTTTACCCGACGATGGTGACGCCATGGAGCTGCGCCTGGAGGCTTTAAGCGGTTGGTGCAAAGGCTTTTTGTTCGGGCTGGGCACAGCCGGATCCGGCGCTTCGTGGCCCGGCAGTGTCAACGAAATTATACTGGACATCACCGATTTTACCCGGATGGATACCGAAGTTGACGATAATGAGGATTTTGAAGAATACGAAGCAGCCTACATGGAAATAACCGAGTATTTACGGTCGGCGGTATTGCTGGTGCGCGATGAGTTTTCGGGGCAAGCCGGGGATACCCTGCATTAACGAAGAGAGTCTATGAAGCAAAGTGAGTTTAAAAAACGCCGCAAAACCTTGATGCAACGCATAGGCAAAGGCAATATCGCCTTGATAGCCAGTGCCTCCACCCAAGTGCGTAACCGCGATGTCAATTACCCGTTCCGCCAGGACAGCGATTTTTTTTACCTGACCGGGTTTAACGAGCCGGAATCGTTGGCGGTGTTTATTCCCGGCCGCGAACAAGGCGAATACATTTTGTTTTGCCGCGAGTTTGATCCGGCGAAAGCGCTCTGGGAAGGTGCTCATGCCGGGCTGGAAGGCGCTACCCGGCATTATGAAGCCGACGATTCGTTTCCCATAGACGATCTGGACGACATTCTGCCCAGCATGCTGGAGGATAAAGCACGGGTGTTTTACCCCATGGGCCGGGACTCCGACCTGGATCATAAGCTGTTGGAATGGATCAATTACATCCGCAGCCAGTCCCGCACCGGCGTCAATGCGCCGGGTGAATTGTGTCGCTTGAGCATATCCTGCATGAGATGCGTTTATTCAAAAGCGCTGAAGAGTTGAAACTGATGCGCCGCGCCGGCGAAGTGTCGGCGGCAGGTCATGTTAAAGCCATGCAAGTTTGCCAGCCGGGCCTTTACGAGTATGAAATCGAAGCCGAGCTGATCCACCAATTCGTCAAACACGGCTTGCGTGCGGTGGCGTACCCGTCCATAGTCGCCGCCGGCAAGAACGCCTGCGTGCTGCACTACACAGACAACGACGGCAAACTTAAAAGCGGCGATTTGTTGCTAATCGACGCCGGTGCCGAATGCGATCATTATGCCGCCGACATCACCCGCACGTTCCCCATTTCAGGGCGTTTCACCGAGCCGCAACGCGCGCTGTACGAACTGGTGCTGGATGCCCAATTGGCGGCGATTGAACAAATCAAACCCGGTGCCGCCTGGCATCTGGCGCACGACGCCTCGGTGGAGGTGTTGACCAGGGGCTTGGTGAAATTGGGGTTACTCAAAGGCCGGGTGCCCAAGTTAATCAAGGATGAAAAATACAAACAGTTCTACATGCACCGTATCGGCCACTGGCTGGGCATGGATGTGCACGATGTCGGCGACTACAAGGTCGATAAGGAATGGCGGCTGCTGGAACCGGGCATGGTGATGACGGTGGAGCCGGGGCTTTATATTCCGGCCGATTGCGACAGCGTGGATAAAAAATGGCGGGGCATAGGCATTCGCATTGAAGACGATGTGCTGGTAACTGCCGAAGGCTACGAAATTTTAACTTCGGCAGTGCCGAAAACCGTGGCCGAAATTGAAGCGGTCATGCAAGGTGGTTAATGCAGCCCGATTATGACCTTCTCATAGCCGGCGGCGGCTTGGCGGGTAACTGCCTGGCGCTGGCGCTTAAAGATAGCGGTTTACGCTATGCCGTCATCGAAGCACAAAGCCGAGAGTTAACCGATGCCTCCGGCGCCGGCGATCGGGCTTTGGCGCTTGCCGCCGGCACCGTGGTCATGCTGGAAGCTTTGGGTATTTGGCAAGGGGTGGCCGCTGACGCCACGCCGATCAAGGCAATTCACGTCTCCGACCGCGGCCATTTCGGTAAAACCCGGCTCACCGCCGAAAACGAACAGGTGCAAGCCCTGGGTTATGTCATTGCCGCGCGAATATTGGAGCAGCATGCTGCCGCATTAGTACAACAGGTTGGAATCGAGGTGTTGTCGCCGGTCAGGTTGATCGGCGCCATGGCAGGCACGGACGGCATCCATGCCAGCTTAAAAAGCGGCGACGAGGCTTTGAATTTATCGGCGCGTCTGTTGGTTGGTGCCGATGGCGGCAGTTCCAGCGTGCGCCAATTAATGCAAATCGGCCAGCGTAGCGTTGATTACGGCCAAACCGCCATTGTCACCACGGTGAAAACCACCTTGCCGCACCGCAACGTAGCGTATGAGCGGTTTACCGACAGCGGCCCTTTGGCTTTACTACCCCTGGGTCAGGATTGCGCCGTGGTGTGGACGCGCAAAACCGAAGAGGCCGGTGAGTTGATGGCTACCGGTAATGCTGAATTTACCGCTGCTTTGCAGGATTGTTTCGGTTACCGGTTGGGTGAGTTATCACTGGCGGCGCCGCGGCGGGTATTTCCGCTGACCTTGGTGCGCGCCGAAAAATTATACGCCGCGCGTACCGTCATCGTTGGCAATGCCGCGCACCAGCTGCATCCGGTGGCCGGCCAAGGCTTTAACCTGGGCTTGCGCGATGTGGTGCAGTTGGCCGAACAGTTGTTGGCCCGCCATCGGGACGGTTTGGATATAGGTAGTACCGATTTTCTTGAACGTTACGCCCAAGCCAGGGAAGCCGATTATCAGCGTGTGATCGGCTTTACCGACCAAGTGGTCAAGCTGTTTTCCAATGATTGGCTAGCATTGGCGGCTGCCCGCAATTTCGGTTTGGCGGTGTTGGATAGATTACCGCCGGCAAAATCGCTGTTGATCAGGCACGCCATGGGCTTAACCGAACGTTTACCCCGCCTGGGGAACAGGACATAAGCCATGACTCAGCAATTCGACGTTGTTATCGTTGGCGGCGGCATGGTGGGTGCGGTTGCGGCCTGCGCGCTGGCGCGCGGCGGCATCAAGGTGGCGCTCTTGGAAACCCATGAGCCTCCTAGGTCTTGGCCTGGCGAACCGGCTGACACCCGAGTATCGGCGCTCACCAAAGCCACGCAGAATATTCTGGAAATGTTGGATGCCTGGCCGGGCATGGTTGAGCGCGGGGTCTGTCCGTACCGGGACATGCGGGTATGGGATGCTTCCGGCCACGGCGAATTGCACTTCGACTGCGCCGGCACGCCGTTTCCGCAGTTAGGCTATCTGGTGGAAAACCGCGTCACTGTTGCCGCCTTATGGGAGGTCTTGGCCGGCTTGCCCGGCGCGGTTGCTGTTGTGCCGGCAAAAGTAGTTGCCATGACTTTGACGGAATCGGCTAGAGAGATCGAATTAGACGATGGCCGAAGGCTGCAAGCCGAACTGGTTATTGCCGCCGACGGCCGCGATTCCAAGCTCAGAACCATGGCCGGCATAGGCGTGACCGGCTGGGATTATGGCCAAACCAGTATCGTTGCTTCGGTGACTACCCGTCAAAGCCACCGGTTTACCGCTTGGCAGCGGTTCTTGCCTGAGGGCCCGTTGGCGTTTTTGCCGCTACATAACGGCCAGTGTTCAATTGTGTGGACTTTAAGCACGGAGACCGCTAATGCCAATCTGGAGTTGAGCGATGAAGCCTTTCTCGTAGCGCTGACGGAAGCGTCCGGCGGAATATTGGGCGATATGCTGGCAGTGGGCCGGCGCGCCGGTTTTCCGCTACGGTTTCAGTATGCCAACCATTACATCGCCGAACGCTTTGCACTCGTGGGTGATGCCGCCCACGCCATGCATCCCTTGGCCGGGCAAGGTGCCAATGCCGGTTTTTTAGACGCCGCCGCGCTTGCCGAGCTGCTGATTGCCGCCCAACGCGGCCAACGGCCGTTATCCAGCCCAAAGCTATTAAGACAGTACGAACGCTGGCGCAAAGGCGACAATCTGGCGATGATGGCCGGCATGGATTTGCTGAATAAGACTTACCGGCTGGATTCACCGCTGGCTGTTAGTTTGCGCTCAACGGGAATGAATTGGGTAAACCACGCCGAGTGGGTGAAATCCTGGTTTAATCATTATGCGATGGGCTTGCGCGGTGATTTACCCCAATTGGCAAAAGCACGCCCTTGTTGGTAAAAATCACCTCAATGAAGTGTTTTATAAGAGATTTTTGCCGTATATGAGTTTACCTTGCAGCGCTGGTTCTGGTATATTCCGGCCTAGAGAAATCTGCCGGCAGGTATAAGCTTACCCGTTAGCCTAACGCGAAAAATTTATAATTAATAAAAAAGGGGGAGGATATGACAGAGGTATTGTTCATTTTAACAACGGTTTTTGTGGCTTACGTGGTGTATGCCGTCGTCACTGACCAAAACAACACTATAAAAACGCTGGAAAAAGAAACCGGGCATAGCCAAGAAGCCGAAAAAACTACCGTAGCGGCGGTTGCCACCACGGCGGCAAGCGCGGTTGCCGTCACCGAAAAGCCTAAACCGGCTGCCAAAAAGGCGGCTGCGCCTGCCAAAAAAAGCACCCCGGCCAAAGCGGCGGAACCTGCTGCGGTTGAAGTGCCGCGTAAACCGGGCCTGCGCAATCCGGAAACCGGAGAAGTGGCGACCAGTTACAGCAATTACCGGTTTGCCAAACGCTGGGTTAAAGACGCCTTGGTAGCCGAAGGCTTGGTCGATAAGGTTTACAAAACCACCGAGTTGGACGATGCGGTCGAAACCCGGATAAAAGCAGCCATGGCCAAACTCGAAGCCATGGATAAATATAAAGTTTAAGCACAGAGATCACGATCGGCAGCAGTTTTTTGCTGCCGGTTAATCATCCATGTTGAGCTTTTTGAGCCGGTAACGCAGGGAGCGGAACGATAACCCTAGTTGCTTGGCGGCGGCGGTTTTGTTCCACTTGTTTTCTTCCAGGGCAGCGGTAATGGCTTTTCTTTCGATTGCTTCCAGATACTCTTCCAACGGTTGCTGGCTGGGATCGTAGGTGTCCAGTTCGGAACCCGATTGTATGCCCACCGGCAGGTTCAAATCGTCCACTTCAATTGTCGTGCCGTCGTACAGCGCCAGCGCACGTTCGAGAATATTCTCCAGTTCGCGCACATTGCCCGGAAAATGGTATTGCTGCAAGGCCGCCAGGGCCTGCTTGGTGAGCACCGGCTTGACCAGATTGTTGGCGGCTGAAAGACTGCTGAGGATATGCTCGGTCAAGTCCGGTATGTCCTGAGCACGCTCGCGTAAAGCCGGAACGTGCAGGTCGATAACGTTGATTCGGTAATACAAATCCTGGCGGAATAAACCGGCTTTGACCATGTCCCCCAAATTGCGGTGTGTCGCGCTGAGCAGACGCACGTCCACCGGTATCTCCAAGTGCTCGCCTACCGGACGGATTTTTTTCTCCTGAATGGCGCGCAGCAGCTTAACCTGCAAGGCGGGCGGCAGGTCGGCCACTTCATCCAGAAACAAGGTGCCGCCGTCGGCGGCTTGGAACAAGCCTTTTTTGTCGGACGAAGCACCGGTAAAACTACCTTTTTTATGGCCGAAAAATTCGCTTTCCATGAGTTCGGGAGGAATAGCGCCGCAATTGATGGCGATAAACGGCTTGTCGCTACGCGGGCTTTGCTGGTGTATCAGCCGGGCGACCAGCTCCTTGCCCGCGCCGGATTCCCCGCTCACATAAACCGGCGCCTGGCTGCGCGCGAGTTTGCCGATTTTGGCGCGGATGGCGCGCATGGCCGAGGATTCGCCCAGTAAAATCTGCCGGGTGCGGCGTTCCTTGGGCGAAGTCAAATCGGAGACTTTAATGGCGCTGTTAACCAGTTGCCGCAGTGACGGTAGCTCCACGGGTTTGGAAAGAAAGTCGAAAGCGCCTTTTTTCATGGCCAGGATGGCGGTATCCATATTGCCGTGCGCGGTGATGACCGCGATAGGCAGCGGTGAAGCCATGGTCTGCACATAATCGACCAGCTCCAGACCATCGCCGTCGGGTAAACGCATATCGGTCAGGCACAGGTCAAAACGTTGCTGCTGCAATAAGCTTTTGGCGCGTTCCAGGTTGTGCGCGCACAAAGCCGAGATGCCCATACGGTCCAGGGTGATTTCCAGGAGCTCAAGAATATCGGGTTCGTCGTCGACGATTAAAACCAGGGATTTTGTCATATTTCAATCAGGGATTGGTCGGCGTTCATTAACCGTAAACGAAAGCAGCTATGGCGGTCTTCGGTTAAATGATAGCTCAGTTTGGCCTGATTTAGTTCGGCCAGTTCCTTGGAGATGTAGAGGCCGAGGCCGGTACCCGTGGGTGAGGTAGTGAAAAACGGTTCAAACAGATGGTTGCTTTGTTCTTGGGATAAACCGTCGCCGTTATCGATTATATCGATACACGGAGTTAGCTGCACACTGTGTAAGTGGATTTGGATGGGCTTGATTTCAGGCTTACCGTATTTGAGCGCGTTGATACACAAATTGTCCAGAATTTGTTTCAAATGGCCGGGGTCAATTCGCGCCGCCAAGGCTTCGTTGCCGGTTTTGAGCTCGAATGCATTGGCATTGTCGGAACATTCCAGTAGGAAATGCTGTAAATAATGGCTTAGCCAAGGTTTCAGAACAAGTTTTTCGCGTATTGAATTGGTGCGCCGCGAGAGTTTGAGTATATCCTCAATAATGTGGTTGACGCGTTTGGAATGAACCTGAATGATTTCGGTTAAGCGCTTATCCTGCGGCGGTAAATCCGGGGTTTCCGACAATAGTTGGCCGGCATGGCTAATGGCACCCAAAGGATTGCGGATTTCATGGGCGATACTGGCGGTGAGCCTACCCAGGGAAGCGAGCTTGCTTTGTTGCAAGCGTTGGTTGTAGAGCGCGACATCTTCCAGAATAATCAGATAAAACGGCTCGGTGCGCACCGGTAGCGCCATAAAGCGGACATGAATATCGGATTGATTAGGCAGCTGCAGCAAAACAAAATCTTGCTGGGGGTCTTCTTGCCAGTTTTGCATGGCTAGGCTCAGATAGCTGGAAATGTCGCTCAAGGTCATGGGCAGCAACGGCAGGTTGGCAAGTTTTAAAGCCGCTTCGTTGGCCATTTGAATTGCCTGGGTTTGGTTGGTAATGATAATGCCGGATTGCAGGTGCTGAATAATGTACTGATTGAGCTCTTCAAGCTGGGTGATGGTTTGCTGTTGCTGAGCCGCCAATTCTATGGTCTGCTCGCTTTGTTTGGCCAAGATGTATGATAAAAACGAGATGGCAAAAAACGATGCACCCAGCATGCCGGCATAGGTGTAGCTGGTGGTGCTGAACAGATGAAAGTAATCGGCGTAAGCTTGTTCAGCCAGCACCGCTAAACTGGCTAAGGCGGCGAAAAACAATGCGCAGCGCCCGCCGATCAAAAGACCGCCGGCGGCAATCGATAACCCCAGTAATACGCCGATACCGCTGCTAATGCCGCCGGAGGCATGCATTAACAAGGTGATGGCGACAATATCGGTTAAGATGAGAATCTGGGTTTGAGAAACATAGCCCAGCAAGCGCCAGAGTGCGCAAATGGCTGAGGCTATAGACAACATCATATAGCCTTGGCCGGCATAAATGTAAAGTTGTTGGTTATGTGAGCCAAGCAATGAGGGGCCCATGCGGCTGAAGAACAAGGATATAAATAACCCGGCCAGAAGAAAGCGGTAGGTTAAAAAAATATTCAATAACAACCAAGCTTGCTTTTGAGGTATGCCGTAAGCTTTGGACAGCGGGCAGGGATAGATGGTGTTGCTTGGCTCGGATGTCATGAGTGTTATATAGTTTTAACCGGATTTCTCTTTTTAATAATAGCATTGATAGTCATTGCAGGTGAGGGCCGGTGTTTTGCCGGCAAGTTTTAGGAGCTGATATGAATATTCACGAATACCAGGCCAAAGCGCTGTTCAAAGCGCATGGCATACCGGTCCCGCAGGGCTTTCCCGCCGATACGGCGGAACAGGCCGGGCAAGCCGTCAAAGATTTGGGCGGCCAGGCTTGGGCGGTTAAGGCCCAAGTCCATGCCGGCGGGCGCGGCAAAGCCGGTGGCGTGAAGGTGGCCGGTAGTGCGGAGGAAGTTTTGGCGATCAGCCGGGATTTGTTGGGCAAACGTTTGGTGACTCATCAAACCGATAGCGATGGCTTGCCCATCAACAAGTTGTTAATTGAGGCGGTTTATCAGATCCAACAGGAGTTTTACCTGAGTTGTCTGGTTGACCGGCAAAGCGGCCGGGTTATGTTTATTGCCTCGGCTGCGGGCGGTATGGACATTGAAGCCGTTGCCCACGAGACGCCGGAGAAGATTTTAACCCAGCAAGTTCACCCGGCGGCCGGACTGCAAAGTTACCAGTGCCGAAATATTGCTTTCGCATTTCAGCTTCAAGGCGGCCAGATCAAGGCCTTGGAAAGCATTATGCGCGCTATGTATCAGCTGCTTTGGGATAAGGATGCCAGCCAAATAGAAATCAACCCACTGGTTTTGACTGCGCAAGGCGAGCTGCTGGCGCTGGATGCCAAGATCAACTTCGACGACAATGCGCTGACTTTGCACCCGGAAATTATGGCGTTACGCGATCTGAGTCAGGAAGATGAAAAAGAGATAAAAGCCAAAGCCTTTGATCTGAGTTACATCACCTTGCACGGCAATATCGGCTGCATGGTTAACGGTGCCGGATTGGCCATGGCTACCATGGATTTGGTGAAGCTTAACGGCGGCGCGCCCGCCAACTTTCTGGACGTGGGCGGCGGCACCACAGCGGCCAAGGTGGCCGAAGCATTCAAGTTAATCTTGTCGGATAGTGCCGTGAAAGCGGTTTTAGTCAATATTTTCGGCGGTATAGTGCAATGCGACATTATCGCCAAAGGCATTTTAGCGGCCGTTGAGGAAGTCCATGTGCAAGTGCCGGTGGTAGTCAGGCTGGAAGGCACCAATGCCGAAGCGGGTAGAAAGTTGTTGATGGAGTCCGGGCTAAATCTGGTGGCGGAAACTGATTTGGCAATTGCCGCTGCCGAAGTTGTCGCCTTGGCAAAGGGGGGCGCGTGAGTATCTTAATCGATAGCAACACCAAGGTGATTTGCCAGGGTTTTACCGGCAAGCAAGGCAGTTTTCACTCCGAGCAGGCGCTGGCCTACGGAACTCGCTTATTGGGCGGCGTTACGCCGGGTCGCGGCGGCGAAAGCCATCTGGGTCTTCCGGTTTTTGATACCGTGGCGCAAGCGGTGGCCGAAACCGGAGCCGATGCCAGCATGATTTACGTACCGCCGTTTTTCGCCGCCGATGCCATTTTGGAAGCCTTGGATGCCGGCATTAAATTAATCGTTTGTATTACCGAAGGCATACCGGTTTTACACATGCTTAAAGTTAAAGCCGCTATGGCCGGTACGGAGGCTTTACTAATCGGTCCCAATTGCCCCGGTGTGATCACGCCGGGCGCCTGCAAGATTGGCATTATGCCGGGGCATATTCACCTGCCGGGGTCGGTAGGTATTGTTTCGCGTTCCGGCACACTGACATACGAGGCGGTCAACCAAACCACCCAAGCGGGCTTGGGCCAGAGCACTTGCGTCGGTATCGGCGGCGATCCTATCCATGGCATGAACTTTATCGATGTCGTCAGCCGTTTCCAGGCCGATGTGCAAACCCAAGGCATCGTCATGGTCGGCGAAATCGGCGGTGGCGAGGAAGAGGCGGCGGC
>PERF01000030.1 GCA_002928495.1 Methylobacter sp.
ACGCCGGATTGAAGAACGCGGAACGATAGAGACAGCACACCGCACCTTGCAAACCACCAGCCAAGTTTTCCGCTATGCCGTTGCTACTGGCCGCGCTGAACGCGATATTACCCAAGACTTGCGCGGCGCATTAACGCCAGCCAAAGGCACTCACTTTGCCGCGATTACCGAACCTAAACCGTTTGCCGAACTGCTGAGGGCCATAGACAGCTACTCAGGCTCACTAACCGTCTATTCTGCCTTGCGTCTTGCTCCCTTATTCTTTGTAAGACCGGGTGAATTACGCGCTGCAAAATGGCAAAATTTTGACTTAGAAGCCAAAGAATGGCGCTATTTTGTGACTAAAACCGAAGTTCAGCACATAGTGCCGCTTTCTCGCCAAGCTCTGACCATACTCAACGAACTAAAGCCTTTAACCGGACACCTGCCCTATTTATTCCCGAGCGAAAGAACACCCAACGGCGACCGCTGTATGAGTGAAAACAGCCTGAATGCCGCCTTAAAGCGCTTAGGTTATGGCAAAGACGTAATGACGTCACACGGTTTTAGAGCGGCCGCCAGAACGATGCTTGATGAAATATTGGGCTTCCGTGTCGATTATATTGAGCATCAACTAGCCCACGCGGTAAGAGACCCTAACGGCAGGGCTTACAACCGGACTGCGCATTTACCGGAACGGCATAAGATGATGCAGGCTTGGGCGGATTACCTGGACGGCCTTAAGTCTGGCGCTGAGATTATATCGCTAAAACTGAAGAAGACTGGGCGTTAAGCCCAAAATCGGAACGGCGAGTGTTACCAGCACCCGCCGCCCTAACCACAACAAACCTTGACGAGGCAACTATCATGGCTAAAAACCATTCTACACCCGAAGTGTTAAAACTACCCTATTTTGTGGCCGATGCTGCTGGTAAATACCGGACTCGGAAAGCTTTAACCGAAGATCAAATCCTTAAAGCAGCTGCCATAATCCTCAATAAAACCGTTGCACCCGGCTGGCTCGTAGACAGCCCAGGCATTGCCAATAACTACCTGCAAATAAAATTACGCAATCTTGAGTATGAAGCTTTTTATGGCGTGTTTTTAAATAACAAAAACCGGGTTATTCAATTGGAAGAGCTTTCAAGAGGAACTATTGATTCGGCTACAGTTTATCCACGAGAAGTTGTTAAACGCGCCTTGGCGTTAAATGCGGCCGCTGTGATTTTTGCCCACAACCATCCTTCCGGCGTTACTGAGCCCAGTCTAGCTGACAAGCGACTAACTAAGAAACTTAAAGAGGCCCTGGAAACGGTTGATATTCGTACTATCGACCATCTTATTATCGGAAATGGCCCGTCATTCTCGTTTGCCGACAATAAGCTACTTTGAGGATACGGTGGTTGATCCAACCGATTATCAAGCGATCAACCGCCTTACCGATCATGGCCCTTAAAATTCGGTTCGCCGCCGCTTTCTTCAAAGCGTTGAATTTCCGCCAGCCTAAACCTGATCCGGCCTTGAATGGTTATAAACCCCAGTTTGCCTTGCTTGCGGTAGCGCCGGATCGTCAGCAAATTTATCCCAAGCCTTAGGGCGGCCTGTTCTTCGGTCAGTAGAGTGTCGAAAGGTGATTTTTCAAACATGATAAGTCCTTTAGCGCAGCCGCAATTCATATTAAAACATGCGATTTTAATGGTTGGTTAACTGAGTGAATACTTTATATAAACATACTCGGTTAGAGGCTGTTTAGGGCCGGAATATGTGTTAACAAGTTGATAAGTGTTAATTAACAGGCTACAATTTTTACATGATAAGGACTTTCCGGCACAAAGGCTTACAAGCTTTTTTTGAAACAGGTTCAAAGGCAGGGATACAACCCAACCATGCCGGGAAGCTTCGTATCTTATTAACGGCATTGGATAACGCCAAGCATATTAACGATATGAACGCGCCGGGTTGGAAACTTCATCCGCTGACCGGAGGGCTTGCCGGCCACTATGCCGTGACTGTGAACGGAAACTGGCGACTGACATTTGCTTTTGATGGCAAAGACGCCGAGCTGGTTGATTATTTAGATTACCATTAGGAGCGTGACATGAGCCGAATGTACAACCCCGCACATCCTGGCGAAGTGTTGAGGGAATGGCTGCCTGAAGGCATGACCGTAACGGAAGCCGCCAAAGCATTACAGATTTCCCGCGTAACCCTTTCCAAGGTTTTAAACGCCAAGGCAGGAATAACGGCGGGTATGGCTTTGCGGCTTTCAGCCTGGCTGGAAACCACGCCGGATATGTGGCTAGGTATGCAGACACAATGGGATTTATGGCAGGCAGAGCAGCAACCGCGGCCAACTATTAAACCTATAGATAGGCAGGTGGCGTAAATGCCTATTTTTAACCCGCCGCATCCGGGCAGTATTTTGCCTCGGGAGGCTATTTCGAATCAAACCGAATAACCAGTGCCTGGCAGCTCGGTTTTCGGAAAGTTTGAATCTATATATTGCTTAAAAGACCGCCTTGCCTTGGCGTTTTTGATAACATACAGCTACCGGATAGCCCGACGGGGCGAACGCGGGCATCGTCAGCCCGCTTCCGGTACCTACCTTGACGGCACACTTTGACGGAGTGTTTAGTGATCAAAAAGACCGCCGATTCACGGCTAAATGAACTCGAAATTGAGTTTAAGCTTGACAGTTTGCACCGGCGAAGACGTAAAGAAATAACCCAAGAGGCTATTGATCTATGTTACGACCATCAAATCCCGTTTCCAGATTGGATTGATCCATGGCACCTAGAACGTGACCCGTTTCAAGAGCGAGCGGACAAACTGGAGCAAGCGTTTAATGCCGGAAACCTGGGCGCATTGGCAGATATGGTTTATTGGTGCCGAAGCTACAACGAACCTTTGCCCAATTGGGCATCAAGTGCTTTGATCGCTCAGCTCCTGGGCTTTGCTGCCGGAAATAAGCTAACAGTGGGTGGCTGGCGCAAGTGGGGCAAAAAGTATGCGCAAAACATGAAAGACTTTGAAGTTTTTGAAGCTATAAAAGACTTGCGCGGTGAATATCTTGAGCCTGGTGACGACAGAGGTGTTGTAGGATCGGCTGACATTCACGAGCTTGCAGGGGCATTAGTTGAAAATGCACATCCTGAAGATAAAGAAATTAAGGAAGACAGAATAAAGAAAGCCGAGGATCGTGTGAGAGAAGGACTTAAAATAAATCCGCTTCAATACATGCTGCTTAATACATTCCCATGTGACAGACCAAAGGAAAAGTTACTTACCAACGTAAAACTTTTGGAATTCATCGCAAAACATTTTAGGACTGGCCCTAAAAAGAAGACATAACACATTCCTTAACAAAAGTCAAGGTAATGAAAACACCTGTTCCGTTACCCTGCAATGAGTTACTTAAAGCTACAAAATTGATTTCGTGTTCAATTAACCGAGATCAAAAAATGGTTTTACCAAACAGCAAAACACAAACCGCATCAACCAAGGCTAAGCATCGCCGCAAAATTACTTACACACCAACCGAGCTTCCATCCGAGGGCTATGTCCGCCTGCCAAGCGTCTTGCGCGTGTTAGGAATTTCAAAAAGCAGCTTTTTTAATGGAATTAGGGAGGGCCGCTTTCCAGAAGGAAAACTTCTTAGCCCGAGGTGTCGCGCCTGGCCAGTGGATCAAATCCGCGCCTTGTTGAAGTAACGGGGTAGTCATGTCGACAGAAAAAGTTTTAAACCAGAGAAGCCCTTTTAGGCAACGTGGGCCGAATCGTCAGAAGTTGCACGCCTTAACGGTTGATATTACTGAAGAACTTCAGTTTAGCAGCCAGCAAAAACCATATATCGCCGCTATGCAAAACGTCAATGGGTATATCGACAATACGTCCGAACCGGAGCGCGAAGCTGTGAGTGAATTGATTGCTGAGGCGTTTGAGCCGCTTTTGGCGTATGTGGAAACGCAGAACTTGCGGGCAGCAAATAACGACAATTTTTGACAAAAAAAGCCGGGGTGGCGCCCGGCTTAAATTTTGTACACATTCAAATTACAGCGCGATTATAACAAACAATCGCAAGGAAAATACAATGAATTCAATTAGTTTGGCTGAAATAATCAGCCAATTCCGGGCCTTTGCGCTCGAAAATGATGTTGAATTGCCACCAAGCATCCATGCGGATGGCGGAAACCATCGTTTTAAAATAGCAGGAAAGTTAAACGGCTATTATCGGCTTCATAGTAATGGCGTTCCGTGTGGCTTTATTCAAAACTGGGCGCTGCATTCTGAGCCGCTGAAGTGGGTTTGTGGTAGCGAATTTAAAGAGTATTCGCCGGAAGAGCGCAGACAATATGCGTTAGAGCGTGAGCAGGCGGAAAGGCAACGCCTCGCCCAACAAACGGTAATGCATCAAAACGCCGCCAACACAGCGGCCGCACTATGGGCAAAAGCCACGCCCGCGCCGCCAGACCATCCTTATTTGCAACGAAAACAAATCCTGCCTCATGGCGCTAAGGTGCTGAATAGTAGCTTGGTTATCCCGCTTTACGATGAATTTTTGAAGCTGGCCAGCCTGGAGTTTATCGCCGATGATGGCTCGAAGCGTTTTCTCAAAAGTGGGAGAAAGTCAGGCTGTTTTTGGTGGATTGGACATCAAAAAACCGATCCGGTAATGCTCGCTGAAGGTTACGCGACGGCTGCCAGCCTACACGAAAACACTGGATTGCAAACCTATATTGCGTTTGACGCCGGAAATTTGGCCAAAGTTGCGCAAGTGATCCGCCGAAAGCGCCCGGCGGTTCAAATTGTTGTCGCCGGCGACAACGACCACTCCGGCAAAGGACAGCAAGCCGCTAATGATGCGGCTTTTGCCGTTGATGGTTTAGTGAGCCTGCCGCCTGAGCTGGGAACCGATTGGAACGATTTTTATTGTGCAGCTTCAAATCGGGAGGCGTCAAATGGCTGATAAAGTAACGCCAATCGAACGCGCCCGAAAACCAAAACATTCCGGTGGCGGCAATGGTTCAGGCGGTAAACCGCAAAGTTTTGGTGATTACATCATCAAAGACGGCGCATTCTACCAGCTAAAACAAGTTCGCAACGGCAGTGATGGCGGTGGAACGGTTGAAATACCGTTGTGCAATTTTGTGGCGGAAATCTTGGAAGAAACCGTGCAGAACGACGGCTTGGACGAAAAGCGCTGTCTACGCATTACCGGCACACGGTCAGACGGCTACCGGTTGCCTGAAATCCTGGTGCCAACGACTAAATTCTTCGGCAACCAAAGCAATTGGGCCGCCGAATATTGGTCAACCCTGGTTTTTGTGCCGCCTGGATTCGCCCGGCCTGCCAACCTACGGGCTGCTGTTGAACTGTATTCTAAATTGAACGGCGACATCAGTCGCCGGACTGTCTATGGCTATACCGGCTGGACTCGCATTGAAGGCCAATGGCGCTATCTCACCGGATCGGGCGGCTTGGGTGAAGATGGATTAAATCAAGGCCACGAAGTCCAATTGGGCCAAGGATCGATGCAACACTACCAGTTACCGGAACCCCTTGTGGGTGAGCTCTTAAAACCAGCCGCAGCCAATTTAACCAAGCTTTTAGCCGTGTGTTCGGACAAGCGCTATATCGGCGCGGCATTGCTGGCGGCAATCGCCAAAGCGCCCTTAGGTGAATGCGTGCCTAATGACTTTGTGCTCTGGTTGCACGGTTCGACCGGTTCCCGCAAAAGCAGCTTGGCCGCCATTGCCTTGGCGTGTTTCGGCAACGGTTTTAAAGACAGCTTCCCGGCAAGCTGGCAGGATTCAGCCTCAAATCTTTTCAGCAAAGCGTTTGCCTGCAAAGATGGGCTGCTGGTGGCCGATGACTTCAAACCCGCCCAATCGCGTATTGCCGCGCAGCGCTTACATGAATTGGCCGAAAAGTTTATAAGGGCTAGCGGCAACCATACTGGGCCGGGCCGAAACAATCCTGATGGATCAGTTAAAAGTGAGAAATTCAACCGCAGTTTAACGATCAGCACGGCGGAAGACCTACCTTTGGGCGAAAGCTTGATTGCCCGCTGCTTGTGCTTGGAATTGGATAAACACGACGTTAGCAACGCAGTATTGAGTGAATTACAAGCGGCCGCGCGTAACGGTGAGGTGGCCGGATTGATGGCGGCTTACATTCAATATCTGGCCCCGCGTTTGGACGAATTGAAACAACGCTTGCCGGAATCGGTCAGGCTGCTAGCCGAATCGGCCCGCAAGACCGATTATTTTAATTCTCATCCTCGCGCTCCTAATCAATACGCCAATTTAGTGGCGGGCATGGAGGTGTTTACCGGCTTTCTGGCTGATAGCGGGGCGTTGACCGAAGCGGACGCCAATAACCTGTTATCGACGGTTGAAGACCAGCTCAAGCAAGCGTTCCTGGCTCAAGCAGGCTATGTGGAAAATGAAGACGAAGCCTTGCGCAGTATTACCCTGATGCGGTCTTTGTTAGCCAACGGCAATGCCTACGTTGCCAGCAAAATCACGCAGGAGCAACCCGAGCAGTTACCGTTTGCCTGGGGCTGGGTCGCGGACGAATCCGGCAATAAACAGTATAAGCCGAAAGGAAACCTGATTGGTTGGTATGCCGGGGCTATCGGCGACGGTGGCCCGGAAGTATGGTTGGAACCTAACGCAGCATTTAAGGAACTGCAAGAATACGCCTCACGCCAAGGTGAGCCGTTCCTGATTAACCGTAACACCTTATGGCGTCGATTGTTTCAAAAGGGTTATGTTATCAAGACCGAACAGCGCAGTGATCGTAGTACTCCAAGGCTGGAAGTCAGGCGCACCATAGCCGGAAGGCGTGTGACGGTTATCATTCTACCTGCTGAAGTATTAGTCGATAAAGTAACTCAACCTGAATCCAGCTAAAAATAGGGACTGTATATAGTATTTTTTGGGTGGTTTGGGTGGCAGAGACTCTTTATATAGGCTGTAAGCCTTGCTGTATATGGGTTTGTTGCTACCACCCAAGAAGCAAATTTGGGCGGCAGTGCCACCCAAAATGGGTGGCAGGCTGATTGACTGAAACATATTGGTAAACCGGCTGCCACCCAAAAGTGGGTGGCAGAACCGCCCTTTTTACATCATGCGGTGGCAGCTCTAAGCCACGCCAGCCGTGGGCTAGAGCACTCCAGCCACCCAAACCACCCAAAATTCACACTACATAGACACTAATTAGTTTTTTAGTGGTATTTGCCCGGTTATTTAATAAATAAAAACTTATGAATAATGGGTAGTTATCGGCTCAAATCAACCATTTTGCTTGTTTTATAGCCGCAATACCCCCTAGGGGGTGAAAATCTCTAGGCCAAAAGATACCTAGACCGGGCCCCACTATTCATATTCAGCGGCGGGAAATTCCGCAGGGGGGGTATTAAAAGGTCAAGCAACCAATACCGCTTCGCCATCATTTAGAAATATTTTTAGTTAAACGGTTTTGAATCCAAAAAGCCCATTATAGATAAACAATAACTGATGTTTATATTTACGCATTTAGGGCTACTTTCAGCCGGTTTTGCTGCATCCATACCCAAACAAGACCCAGTTTGAATAATCGCCACCTAATACTTTGGTCTTAGTTTTGGCTAGGGCTTAAGTAAGTTACAAGCAAGGCTCGCCCACCTTCACGGCGTTATGGAGCGGGTGCGGGGTGGTTTTTATTGACAGCTATTTGATGTCGTCATTTATAAATTAAACCAGGCTATAATTGCGTCAAATTCAATGGCATTGTTTATACTAGGCTAATAATGCAAACATATAGCAACCTGACTTTTCTTAGTGCTCATCAAAAGGGCAGCTAGTTTCTTTTGTAGAATTAAAGATGAATTATCAAGAAATATATGAATTTCTCGGAAATGTATTAGCTACAGGAGGAGGTGCTGCTGGAGTTTCGTATTTGTTATTTCGTTTTCTTGGTGAGAAATGGATAGAAAATAAATTTACAGAAAGGCTTGAACAGTTACGACATGGTCATGATTTGGAATTGCTGAGATTAAAAGTTGAAATTGACGCCTTGCTCGATGGAGCGATACGACTACAAGGGGAAGGCTGGGAAGTTGTTAAGAAAAAAATTGAACCGATGCGAGAAATCATAAGGAATTCAATATATGATCAATTGCAAAGTCATGGAAAAAAAGACAAAAACAGTATTGGTTAAAGGCATTTTTTATTGTGTGACTGTTTACGAATAAAAAAATGTAAGTTCTTATGGCGTTTATAATTGCATTAATTGCCATGATAAAACTGACAAAATTAATTTAAATCAACCCGATTAGTAATTCAATCATAGTTTAAACTAAAGTCCATAACAGGGATTACCAAATTGACTTGCTTTTATAGTTTGATTGTTATTTCCGGTATTTAACACGATATTATGAATAGCCTCAAAACATGAGGCACATGGTACCTAACTGTCTAATGTTTGAAGTTTTTGATCCAGAAAAATTTGCAGACTGATAGTTTTATTATAAACTTAGGGCCTAATTATTAACTCTTAAGCTATTTTAAACATGACTTTAGAAATTGCTGCTGTTATCGCCGTTGTTATTATTGTCGCTTTATATGTTGCCAGAAAAGTCGGATTTACCCTCACCAAAGACGGCGTAAGTTTATCGACCGACAAAAATAAACAGAAAGACTTTGCTACAGTTGAGCAGATCAACGCAAGCAAAATTGATATTGAAACTCGCGAAGGACAAGACATTAGCGTCAAAGACGTAAGCAATCATTCCGATGTCAAAATCAAATAACTGGTTTTTACGTCTTTTCAAAAAATCCATTTATATTGAAGACGTCACAAACGCTAACGTAGCGGTTGTGACGGGTGACTATTCCAGTATCAATTTCTACCAGTCTGCCGATTACAAGGCTCTACAAAGCCAGCTTGAAGAAGCTAAGCAACTGGTTAAAGATTACCCAAATGACACTCGTTTTTGGCAAGGGCTGAAAACGTCACAGCAAAAGATGGAAGACTTTAAGCGGGACATCCTCAAGCTTGCCGAAGACTTCAACAAAATACCCATCAACACTGAACGACTAGTTTTAGCCAAACAATTCTTTGATCAAGGCAATTACCAAGCCGCTCGTGATATCTTAAACGCTGCAGAAATCTGTCAAGAGCAAACCGTATTATTGGCAAAGCAACAACGTTTACAAACTGAACAAGCAGAAGTCACTGCCCAGCTTGAAAATAACGCCACCGAATTTTTATACAAAGCTCGATTAACCGCCATCGATTACAACCTACCCGATCGCATTCAACAAACTTGCCATTTTTTTGAGGCCACCCTTAAATCAGCCAGAACGCCTAAAAATATCTTTATTTATGCTTGTTTTTTGCAAGAAAACAAGCAGTTCTTAGAATCAGAACAGCTCTACCAGGAGGCGTTAGGAATTTATCGGCAACTTGCAAAGGACAACCTCGCCGTCTATTTGTCGGATATGGCAGACACATTAAATAATTTGGGAATCTTGGTCAGAGACGACAACCGCCGGTGGCAGGAAGCGGAGTCCTTGCTTCGAGAAGCCTTGGCTGTGCGCCGCAAACTGGCCGCCGACAACTCTGCCGTCTATTTGCCAGATGTGGCAGGCACGCTGAATAATTTGGGAATCTTGGTCAGTGACGACAGCCGCCGGCGGCAGGAAGCGGAGTCCTTGCTTCGAGAAGCCTTGGCTTTGCGCCGCAAACTGGCCGCCGACAACCCTGCCGTCTATTTGCCGGATGTAGCAGTCACGCTGAATAATTTGGGACGGTTGGTCAGTGACGACAGCCGCCGGCGGCAGGAAGCGGAGTCCTTGCTTCGAGAAGCCTTGGCTGTGCGCCGCAAACTGGCCGCCGACAACTCTGCCATCTATTTGCCGCATGTGGCAGACACGCTGAATAATTTGGGAATCTTAGTCAGTGACGACAGCCGCCGGCGTCAGGAAGCGGAGGCCTTGTATCAAGCAGCTTTGGCTGTGCGCCGCGAGCTGGCCGCCGACAACCCCGCTGCATATTCGCAGTATGTGGCAGACACGCTGAATAATTTGGGAAGCTTGGTCAGTGCCGACAGTCGCCGGCGTCAGGAAGCGGAGGCCTTGTATCAAGCAGCTTTGGCTTTGCGCCGCAAACTGGCCGCCGACAACCCTGCCGTCTATTTGCCGGATGTAGCAGGCACGCTGAATAATTTGGGACGGTTGGTAAGTGCCGACAGTGGCCGGCGGCAGGAAGCGGAGTCTTTGCTGCAAGAGTCCTTGACCGTGTACCGCAAACTGGCAGCTGACAACCCTGCCGTCTATTTGCCGGGTTTGGCCATCACCCTAAATAATTTTGGAAATTTGGTGAGTGCCGACAGTGCCCGGCGGCAGGAAGCGGAGGCCTTGTATCAAGAGACCTTGGCTGTGCGCCGCAAACTGGCCGCCGACAACCCTGCCGTCTATTTGCCGGGTTTGGCCATCACCCTGAATAATTTAGGAACCTTGGTCATTTACGACAGCCGCCGGTGGCAGGAAGCGGAGTCCTTGCTTCGAGAAGCCTTGGCTGTGCGCCGCAAACTGGCCGCCGACAACCCTGCAGTGTATTTGCCGCATGTGGCAGAAACGCTGAATAATTTGGGAATCTTGGTCAGTAACGACAGCCGCCGGCGGCAGGAAGAGGAAGCTTTGTTTCAAGAGGTCTTGGCGATTCACAAGAAATTAGAACATTAGACCTTTTGAATCCTTCTGTTTCATGTTGGAAATCTGACCAGCCAGTTTTAAAGGCTCTGCGGCAATTCAAAGCGCCCGAATATGGGACAAAATCAAGCGTTGTCTTGTTCTAAATAAAAACCCTCTTAGGCGCATAAAAAGGTAGAAATTGACGAAAAATTGAGGGGTACCAAAGAAAATTGGGGGTACTTTTGGGGGTATTTTTTAAAATAAAATTTTAGATATACCCTAACCTAATGGCCTATAGAGGATAATGTGAAAGAGCCTTGGGGCACCATATAAATCAATGTGTTAGGAAATTTTTCTGTCAGGCAAACTAGTGGCTTGTCCCATTTTTGTCCCAGCCATAAAAAAATATCTGAGTTAGGAGTGCTGCTCAGTCCCTGCACGGCCCCATGCCGCTATAAGTTAACAAACCCTGCATTAATACATTGTGCTAGACGTTTGATTTATAAACCGAAAACAGTCTCTATAAGGCACTACTCCTAAACACATCATGGCATGGTAAAGTAAACATGCAGGACATCGAATCAATCAACAGAGCAATAGCGTATGTCAAATAATAAAAAAATAGCTTTATTCGCTGCGCCAAAAGATAGCGAGCTAAAAGAGGAATATGAAGACGGCATGAAAGAGTTGCTTGAAGACGACGAAGGGGTTGAATAAATCAACCGGACATCGGCTTCAAAGTTTTCAAGCTCGACTCTTCCAATATCAAACCCTGGGATGCCGATTTCGACAAGCTTGAAAGCGCTTTGCTTTCGTCCGTGGACAATATCAAGGATGGTCGTAGTGAGGACGATGTGCTGTATGAAATCCTGCTCAAATATGGCCTTGATTTGACCGTGCCGATTGAAGAACGTCAAATCGCAGGCAAAACCGTTTATTCCATTGGCTTAGGGCTTTGGTCATCTGTCTGGACGATGCGATAACCTTGGATGTGGTCGAAGGGATTGATGGACTGAAAGCCGAACTTGAGCCGGAAGTCATGCGCGTGGTGTTAAAGGACAGTGGCTTTGCAGATGATGTGGTCAAAACCAATGCCATCCGGATTTTGAAAAAATACGGCATTGATGATGTTAAAAGTCTTTAATTTTTACCATGAAGGGCATGAAGGCAATGAAGTAAAAGTCTTCAAGCCCTTTTGCGCTTCATGGTCAATTCCAAGGATTCAGTATGAAATTTGATTGGGATGAAAATAAAAACAAAGCTAACATCCAAAAACACGGTGTCGATTTTCGGGATGCTGTTTACGTTTTTTCCGACCCGTTCCAACTCAATAGGCCGGATGACGAGCATTCCGAAGATGAAGAACGCTGGATTATTCTCGGCAAAAATGTAAATGACAACTTATTGCTGGTGGTACATACCTTTCGTGACGAAAATGTCATTCGTATCATTTCCGCACGAAAAGCCACTCGAAACGAACAAAGCCAATATATGCAGAGGTTAAACAAATGAAAGATGAATATGATTTTTCCAACGCCGAGCAAGGCAAGTTTTTCGTGCCTGTCGAGGACATTCAAACGCCGATTTATTTAGATCGGGATATTTTGCAATTTTTAAATACGCAAGGTGCCAAGAACGGAGAAAGTTTGGAAAGGTTGGTCAATGCCTTGTTAAGAAAAGATATTGAAATAGCAAAACATTTTTCCTGACGAACGATTGCTATTTTAAAGACACTTCACCATGAAGGGCATGAAGACAATAAAGCACAAACCTTCAAGTCCTTCATGCGCTTCATGGTTAAAACCATCTAATATGAATCTATGAAATTGCAGTTCAACGCCGATCTGGACTATCAACATGATGCCATCAAGGCCGTCGCCGACATCTTTGAAGGACAGGATACGCTGCAAACCAACTTTACCGTGGCGCAAGTTAATCAGGGGCCGCAGGCCGATAGGTTTACCACCCAAAACGAATTGGGTATTGGTATCAACGACAGCCAATTGATGTTTCCGAGAATAATCTGCCGTTGTTGCCAAAATTGGAGTCTGTTGTAGAGCGGGAACTTAAGTTTCGGGGCATCGTGAAGGAAAGCCAGCCTTATTCGGCTAGTTTGGTTGGGTGGTTGGATATTGCGTGATCAGATTGGGTGTAACGATTTCCGCAAAGATGCACCGGTGAGTACTCGGCCGCAAGTTTGAAGTAAGATAGATAAGGCAGATTTTGGTTTTATCTTGACCATAAAAAACCTATATCTTTTTCTTTAAAACCGAAACGGCGGAGTGGACTCGTCAAAAAACAAGTCGTCAAAGTCTTCACCTCTTGGCCTTTTAGGGATTTTATAACCCTTGAGCGATGCTTTTAAGATGGTAAGATCCTGGTAAGCCGCGAGTTCTTCCCGGATTTGGGAAACGGCGCGCCTGATTTCTTCTATGTCTAGCTCCAGCTCTTGCAATAAGCGCTTAGGGGATAACAATAGATAAGGCGGCATATTCAGTTGGAGCTTGATGGGGAACACAAGCTGGTCAATTTCCAGTTGCAGTTCGTCAAGCTGTTCCTTAAGAATTTTATTGATGTATTTTAAGCGGTCTTCGGCGATATTGTTCATGTGGGTTTGGTCGATTTGCTCCGCCTCCAGTTGCAATTCCAGTAAACTCAGCAAATCTTTTTTGCCGTATGCCGCATTGACCCGCTGCATGATCCCGGTTTTTCGCTCCCGCTCCACGGGGTCTTGCTCTCTATCGGGGTGTAAGGCCGAGGTCAATTTGCGGTAGACTTCGCGTATGGATTGGCTGATGGATTGCTCTTCTTGTTGCTTTTTTGCTTCCTGCGCGAGTTGTTTGGCGGATTTTTTGCGCTTACTGCGACGTTCTTCAGCTTGGCGCTGCTGTTCTTCCTCCCTGGCCTTCTGATCTTGCAGTTTTTCATGCAGCAAATTCATCATCTGTTCCGGTGATGATAAATCTAATTCCCCTTCTATTTCAACCCCATACGTCTGTTCCACCATCGCTTTTATAAAATCCCCGGCAATCGCATTATCCTGTTGTTGCAAGGTGTCAAAATCGATCTCGCTATACTTGTTATACAGGTCTTTTAGCTCGGTCATGCCCTGTTCAACCATCAATTCCTCGGTGATTTCGGTAATCAAGTACTGGATTTTGGCTTTGTCGGTCTTTTTAAACAGCTTGTTTTCATAAGCGCCGTCGAATAACTGCACTAATTTTATCCGCTCGCTATTATAAAGCTGGGTCAGCTCTTCATATTCCCCGCCGACTTTATGGTAGTAATCAGAAATGGTTTCTTGCCATTCCCGCAAGCTTTTTTTCGCGGCATCAATTTTTTTGGTTAGCGCATTAAACTGCTTTTGCGCCTTGGATAAGGTTTTGTTATCAGCTACCGGGGTAATCTTGGCAATTTTGCGGTTTGATGAGGTCATAGGAAGACAGTCACACTTTAAAGATAAGGATTAGGGCCAGTCGAACCGGCATCTAGGATTGCTGCATACTGTTTACTTTCCCGCCATGTAATAAATGGACTCAAAAGACATTCATCCCAGACGGCGCACAAGACCCAGAAAATTTCGCTGCCATTCTACCAAACATTTAATATCATAAAATATTGGTATGCCCCAAATGACTGATTTTGCCAATATAGAGTGGATTGCCGAGTTACGTTACACCAAAACCGGCAACAAACTTGCCGCGTTTGCGCCCGGCAGGCGCACTGGCTGAGGCTACGTTAACGGCATGCCGGGCCCAGACCGGAAGCAAAGCCGGATCCGCCATAACGTCTTCCGGCACTTCATAGTAGCGCTTTAATAACACCCGGCCGCGTTTGGTTTGGTAGGAAAACGGCAGCATGCCGTGGCGTTCGAAACTGCTGCGAGTGGTGTCGTCAGTGACCAGATACAACCTGTTATCCATCAGTATGGCAAATTGCTTGCCGTCATAATATAAACCGGCGCCGCCGAATAAGCGGCGGTGCCGGATAACGCCTAATGGCTCCAGCACATCCAACAGGTAATTGATAAATTCGCCGGTTACCGACAACTTAAATGGGCTTTTTGCTGATAAAATTTATTTTCTTTTTTGGTATAGCCAACCCAAAATCCCGGATAGCAGCATCCAGCTCGCAGTAGGCAATGGCACTGACGATGGCGGCAAAGCAAAACCGCCAACTCTGCCGTGCGATTGAAAGCTTGGCACGAGTAAATTGCCCGAAAAATCTCTAAATTCAAGATTTTCCTGGGTTAATGTTACAAATAAACCGCCGTCGCCTAAAATATCTATATTTTCAACCGCTAATGGGTCTGGCGTTAAAGAGAAATTAAAAGCACTCACAATCGTTAAATTTCCCGTCGAGTCTATTATTTGGAAAGATAGAGGAAAATCGCTTTCAGAAGGCAAGGATAAAGTTAACTCCGGCAACGCGGAAATAACCACGGCAGTAACCACACTTGGGCTTGCCGGCACCGGATCTAGGACTTGGAAAGAGAACGAAAAAAAATTAAGCGGTAAAAATTGTTCAGGCCCGTCAAAAAGAAAATGTTCGGTGCCGGAGCCGATTTGTACAGGCACCGACACGGGTTCATCAATCAAATTCTGGAAAACCGGTTCACCTTGCTCAATTGAGGCAAAAACATCCAAGGTTAATGTGGAAAGTAAAGTGAAAATACCTTGATTGACATTGACCCCATCGATAACCAGCGCATTCGGCGGTGTGAGGGTTATTGGCGCTGCCGCTGCATTCTGCCCGCCGGCCGCAAGCATAACAATCCCTAAAAAGATTTTTATCATTTTCATCTAACCTCCACAAACTTTTAAGAATTGCAACTGCGCCGAAAGTGAAGCCGTCCGAATCTAATTTTTTAACTCATTCGACGCAAAACCGAATCTACCACGGCACCAACATGCTGTGCGCTTTAAATTGCGAAAGTACTGTTTTTTAGGGCGAAAGTAGGTATTTTCATGGCGAAAACCGGTTTTTAGGTTTTTTCAATGCTAAAATTTTCAACTGATCCGTGTTTTTTCAACCGCCAGCCACTCGGCTTTTAGCTGCTTAACAGGTTTTGGCACCGATTCGGGTTTAATTTCAACTTTTTCGATACGATCGGTTCTAAAATGCCGGAAATCGGAACGCAATTCACACCAAGCGGCCAGCACGCGGGTGTTTTCAAAATAGCCGATCATAAACGGCCAAACGGTGCGTTCACTGCATTGATTTTGGGTTTGATAAACGATAGCCACTTTTTTGCCGGTACGAATAGCCGTGCGTAATTCGGTCATGTTGATGCGGTCGGCAATCACATCAGGGCGTGGCGCGGCGCAGACAGCGGAGTTATGTATGACCTGCCGCAAGTGGCCCGGTAGTAGGGCATGAATTTTAGCCATCAACGTCTTAGCGCCGGCTTCCAACGTTTTATCACCGCAACGCGCCACCCATTGACTGCCCAGCAAGGCGGCTTCCAGCTCGTCCGGTGTCAGCATTAACGGCGGCATTGTAAAGCCGTCTTTAAGCACATAGCCGATGCCGGCTTCACCGTGCACCGGCACTTTTTGCGCCTGCAGTTCTGCTATGTCCCGGTAGACGGTACGCACGGACACTTCCAGTATTTCCGCCAGTTCTTTGGCTTTTACCGGTTTTTTTGCGGTCTGTAAAACCTGGATGATGCTGAACAGGCGGTTCACGGCAGTGTCCTTGGAAGTAATTAAACCTGCGGTAACGATTTTTGGAAACCCGGCAATTCGGCTATGGTTTGATACCAGCGCAAAATATTCGGCGTTTGCGGCATCAACTGGGCAAAATTCAGTTGAAACATATTGGACGCTAGCGATAAATCGGCAATCGTGGGTTTGCTGCCGGCAAAAAACGCGCGGCCGTTGAGATGATCTTCCATGACATCAAACTTCGGCCGGATTAGCTCCTCAGCTGCATCCGCCGCCTGAAGATTTCCGTGCTCGCCTAAAAATACCCGGTTTAACACGATATCCACCATTAATTTGGCCAGCTGGCATTGATTCCAATCCAACCATTGTTCAACCAGGGCAAAGCCTTCGCCGCTCACGGGATACCAATCGGCCAACTCGTGCCTGACACATAGATAGCGCAAAATGGCATTGGATTCGTGAATTCTGATTGCGCCGTCAATCAATGTGGGCACTTGATGGTTAGGGTTTATGCGTAAATACTCATCAGTCATGTGTCCGCCTTCCATCATCGGCACCATGTGGTTTTCATAGGCAATGCCGGCTTGCTCCAGTAACGAGACTACGCGGCGGCTGTGCGGTGAATAGGGAAAACTATAAAGTTGGTACATGCAAAGCTCCTTGGGCTGTTAATTATCGGGTTAATCAGGTTGCTCGCAGCCTGATGCCGTCAGCTTAACAGCTCGCTGCTGACATCCTTTGTCAGCAGTGTGAAGGGTTTTAAAGCCTAACCACGCAAAAACAAAAGTAACAACCTTAGCTTGATAGCGCCTACTCTCAGCTTGATGATGGCATAAGATGCACGAATACCAGCGGTTTTTAACTTAAATACAGGGTTGTGAAATTTTCGGCCAAACGCTGTTTTACTTAATCAGCATCCTTTGCGGGGTTTTCCGGGTTTAAAAAACCCGGTGCCGCATCAACCGAATGTAGCCCCGTTCCAGCCCCAATATTCGGCCGGGCTGTTGGCGAACTCGATATAAATCCGGTCGCCGGGAATTTGCCAGGTTTCAGTCAACAGCTTGCTTAAACTGGCCGACAGCGATTTTGCCTGCGCCGTTGACAAACCAATGCTTTTACATTCCAAAAATGCCAACGGCCCGGTGCTACCGGCAAATGCCATAGGCTTGCCGGCATTGAGCTCAACAACCACATAACGTTCGGGTTTGGCGGTTTCACTGGCCAAGAGCTTGGAAAACCGGTTAAGCATTTCTGTACATTGCTGTTCATTAACCGACACATTGGTATTAATTTTTAAATACGGCATATCGTAATCCTCCCATTCAGGTTGCAAGATGGCCGAACTATAACTTATTAAGCCGGTGATGCAAACAACCGATAGTTAAGACTTTGACGCCCGAAATTAAGGTTAAGCTGTGTTAACCTTGGACACTTTCCGGGAAAATCTAAAGGAGTTCGCCTATGTCGCCTTGGCCAGTGGTTTTGGAATTTACCGCGCTAGCTGTCGCTATCGGTTTTGCCGGTTTCCTGCTGTCGATTTACGGTGATGTCATCGCCGAAAAAACCGGCTTGGGCGGTGCCTGGATAGGGTTTGCGCTAATGGCGGTAGTCACCTCGTTGCCGGAATTGGCCACCGGGCTCAGTGCTGCCGGCCTAAACCAACTGCCGGATATTGCCTTGGGCGATGCGCTAGGCAGTTGCGTATTCAACCTGATGTTTATCGTGCTGTTGGACTTTTTACACCGGGAAGCTTCGGTTTATACCCGCGCCAGCCAAGGCCATATTCTGGCCAGCGCTTTTGGTATAGTTCTCTTAGGCTTTATCGCGTTTAACATAGTGCTTGCACACAACGGCATCGATATTAAATACCGCCATATCGCGCTGGCTACCCCGATCACGCTGGTGTTTTATGTGATGGCGATGCGCGCGGTGTTTCGCTACGAAAAATCGCAGCACCAGGAAGCCCTTGAAGAACTGGCAGAGCGGTACCCGCATATCAGCCTTAGCAAGGCAATTAAACGTTACAGTTTAGCGGCAATTTGTGTTGTCGCACTAGGCATCCGGCTTCCGGAAACCGCCAGCAAGCTTGCCGAGGTTATGGGCTGGGAACAAAGTTTTGTGGGGACGGTGTTTGTTGCCTTGGCAACTTCATTGCCGGAACTGGTGGTGACAATATCCGCGTTGCAAATCGGGGCGCTGGATATGGCAATAAGTGATTTATTCGGCAGTAACTTGTTTAACCTGCTAATTGTCGCGCTAGATGACTTGGTCTATCTGCCGGGCTCGATTCTGGCTGCCGCACTACCCGTGCATTTGGTGACCGTGTTGTCGGCTATCATGATGAACGGAATTGCCATTACCGGCTTGCTTTACCGGCCGACGACCCGGTTATTCAAAACCATTGGCTGGGTTAGTCTGGCCATGTTCAGCGTTTATGTGGTGAATATGTGGGTATTATATTTGCACCGATAATCTCTTATGCGTTTGGCGTTGCCATGCCAGTGCATGGCAACTTAACGGCGCGGTTTAATATAGCCAACTAGGTATTTAGCGCCTTCCACTGGCGGGTTTGCGCATCGCGGAAGATAAATCCGGACACTAAAACGATGATCGCTAAACCCAGGTGCAGCCAGCGATCAGCCTGGTTTACCTGAATCAAAAACAGCATCTTTTCACCTTCAGTCAAAAAATTCACTAAAGTCACTACAATACCGCCACTTCCCATCGCTTTTAACACGTTACTTTCATACCCAGGACAGGTGCGAGTGCCAAGGATAAAGGCCGCGCCTGCAATGATGTGCACCAGATTGTGCAGCCAGTTAACCGCGAAAAAACCGGTTTCGGAAACCAGCGGATTCTCAATAAACCCGAGCAGTCCGACCAAAATAAAAGTTATGCCGAAAACATAACAAATTACACGTGCATTCATTGTTTCTCTCCTAATCAGGTTCGGCTAAGCGGCATTAACATCAAACATAGGGAAATCAATTGCCGTTAAAGCCGTTTCATTAAAATAATTGGTAAACGTATTCATGGCGACATGGGCCAGAATTTCAATAACTTCCTCATCGCTAAATCCGGCTGCTCTGACCGCCGACAAGTCCTCGTTGCTGATTTTGCCGCGTTTTTCCAGTAAGGCGCGGGCAAAATCTATTGCTGCCTGAGTTTTGGCATCGGCAGACTTCCCTTTGCTGTTGGCGATCAGTTCTTCGCGTTCGATACCGGCTTTGCCACCCAAGAAAACATGTGCCGACGCACAGTAGTTACAGCCGTTATAACCGGCAATGGTAACGGCCAGTTGTTCCCGTAATGTTGGCTCCAGCACGCCGTTGGCAAGCGCGTTATTAATTCCCAGATACGCTTCCAATGCCGCCGCGGAATTGGCAAACGTGGTAAAAATGTTAGGCGTGGCGCCCATAGCTTGTTTTACGCCATCTAATAATTGCTTGGCTTTGCCTTCCGGTTGGGTAATTGCTTGTATTCTTTGCATGGTTGTCTCCTGAATTAAAGTAACAAGTAAACCAATTTGTTTACCTTTGCAAAGTATACCGATAAGTTTAATTTTGTCAAATATTCATATACTGATTGGTTTACTGTACAAGCCTGCTTTCCATGCTATTATTGTTAAAACAATGTAACTAAATCCGATGAGCACAACTGTCACGAAAAATATCACCAAAAAGAGCAAGCGCGAGCAAATAATCGAAGCCGCGTTTAAGCTATTCGCAGAGAACGGTTTTTTTGCAACCGGGGTGGATTTGATCATGCGTGAAGCGGCCGTATCGAAGCGCACGCTTTACAATTATTTTCCCAGCAAAAACGAACTGATCGTTGCTGTCTTGCAACACTACCATGCCAGCTGCCAGCAACACTTTGCCAGCATCATGGACTTTGAAAACAAGTCCGCGCGGGAAAACATAAGGGCTTTGTTCGAAGACGCCCAAACTTGGTTCGGTAATCCGAATTTTTACGGCTGTCTGGCGGTGAATGCCATGAGCGAGTTCAGCGGCAAAGATCAAGCCATAGTGAAAGCCTGCCAGGACTTCAAACAATGGGAAATTGCGCTGTTAACCAGCATAACCAAACAATTGGATGACCAATATCCGGACTTGCTGGCCTGTAAACTATTTATTCTGCTGGAAGGGATGTCGTCGATAGCCCAGGTCAATAAAGCCGGGTTTCCATTAAACGTCGGTGCTTTGGCCGACGAAACCATAGACCGTCATTTACAAAAACATTAAGGCTTTCGTTCGCCCGGTTCACGCTCACGATAAAGCCAGCCGCGCCGCCGCAGCCATTTCTCCAGTTCCACCGCCCAAAACACCACGGAAGACAGCACCAGGCAAAACGCCAGTTCATTTAGGCTTAAGGCTTCGGTTTTAAAGATTACCTGCAAAAACGGTACATACAATACGCACATCTGCAACGCTACCGTCAACACCACAGCGCCCAGCAACGGCTTGTTGGTCAGCATACCTTGCCGGAAAAACGATTCGTGTTCCGAACGGATGGCCAGCACATGGCCCATCTGCGACATAGACAACACGGTAAACACCATACTTTGCCAATGTGCATCGCCGGTGTAAAACGCCCAACCTTGGGCAAACAGCGATACGCCACCCATCAGCAAGCCAATCCAAAGCATGTGCTGCCACATGCCGCGGGCAAAAATGCTTTCCTTGGGTGGCCTGGGCGGGCGCTGCATTAATCCCTGCTCCTCCGGCTCGGCCGCCAGCGCCAAACCGGGAAGACCGTCGGTCACCAGATTTATCCAAAGGATATGGATAGGCAGTAAAGGCACCGGCAGCCCCAAAAACGGCGCCAGAAATAAAGTCCAGATTTCCGCCGAATTACAGGTCATGCCGTATTTGATAAATTTACGGATATTGTCGAAAATCCGCCGACCTTCCCGCACCGCGCTGACAATCGTGGCAAAATTATCATCCAGTAACACCATGTGTGCCGCTTCGCGGGCTACGTCAGTACCGATTTTACCCATGGCGATACCGATATTGGCGGAACGCAAAGCCGGCGCGTCGTTTACCCCATCACCGGTCATGGCGACAAATTCACCTTTATCCTGCAACGCTTTAACAATTTTAATTTTTTGTTCCGGCGCGACGCGGGCATAAACTCTGACCTGTTCCACCTGGGCCTCGAACGCATCCACCGTCATCGCGGCCAGCTCGGTGCCGGTTAAGACTTTATCGTTGTCGCCGGCAATGCCGATGCGCTTGGCAATAGCCAAGGCCGTAGCCGGATGGTCACCGGTAATCATCACCGGCACAATACCGGCTTGTTTACACAACGCCACCGCGTTCTCCGCTTCCGGCCTGGGTGGGTCTATCAAGCCGACAAAGCCCAGAAAGCAAAATTCGCGTTCGATATCCTGGGGCTGACCGGACGGCTTTTCCGGAAACACACGGAAGGCCAGGGCTAGCACTCTAAGCCCTTGGGCGGCCATGTCGACAGCAATTTTTAGCAGCTCAGCACTTTCCAACGGCTGTTCACCGCCATTCAACCATTGACTGTTACAGTATGGCAGCACGCTTTCCGGTGCGCCTTTGCAATAGGCGAGAAAAGTCTCACCTTGTGCATGCAACGTGGTCATGCGTTTGCGTTCCGAGTCAAACGGAATTTCATCAATTCTCGGCAGTGTCCGGTTCAGG
Source organism: Methylobacter sp. (assembly GCA_002928495.1). Lineage (GTDB taxonomy): Bacteria > Pseudomonadota > Gammaproteobacteria > Methylococcales > Methylomonadaceae > WM-3-3. The sequence continues at coordinate 21,994 of PERF01000030.1, forward strand.
ACATTAATGTCCAAACCGGCATCTTTGGCGGCTTCATACAACGCTATTTCGGTTGGGTCGCCTTGCAGCACGCCACTCTCAACATAGTAGGCATCATTGTTCAGCGCCAAAGCTTGGCCAAAATGACCGGATACAGCGCCGCCAAGACCGGTGCCAAAAGCGCCCTCGCAATAAAACTTTTCGGCATGCATGCGGTTTTGGGTGAGCGTGCCGGTTTTATCGGAACAAATGTAGGTTACCGATCCTAAAGTCTCGACAGCGGGAAGACGGCGTACCAAAGCCTGCTTTTTCACCATCCGGCCCGCGCCCAGCGCCAGAGACACCGTGGCGACGGCCGGCAAGGCCTCCGGTATGGCCGCTACCGCCAGGCTGATGGCCGTCAGAAACATCAACACCGGCTGCTCGCCGCGGGACACACCGATGAAATAAACCATGGCGCAGATCGCCAGCACCGCCAACGCCAATCGCTTGCCGAAATGCGCCAGCCGTTGTTGCAAAGGGGTTTTGGTATCCTGACCGTGTTCCAGAAGCTTGGCGATTTTGCCCAACTCGGTTGCCATACCGGTTGCAATCACCACGCCCAGTCCGCGCCCGTAAGTGGCCACGGTACCTTTGTAAGCCATGTTGTGGCGATCGCCTAAGGGTGATTCCAGCTCTTCGATGAGCGCACTGGATTTTTCCACCGGCAAGGATTCACCGGTCAAGGCAGCCTCTTCCACCTTAAGACGGGCAACTTCCGGCAATTTGAGGTCGGCCGGCACCACATTGCCGGCTTCAAGAATAACCAAATCGCCCGGCACCAACTCATGCGCGGGAATGGTGTGCACTTGGCCGCCGCGCAAAACCTGGGCCGTGGCGCTGGCCAATTGTTTAAGCGCCAACACGGCACGCTGAGCGCGAAACTCCTGGGTGAAGCCGATGATGGCATTGAGCACCACAATAATGGCAATCACCAAGGTATCGGTCAGATCGCCGATCCAGCCGGAAATGATGGCGGCTGCAATCAACACCAGAATCATGAAATCGGCGAACTGTTCCAGAAACATGGCCAGGGCGGTTTTGCCTCTTTGTTCCTGGATGGCATTGGAACCGTAAGCCTGTAACCGCGCCTTGGCATCTTCATGTTCCAGGCCTTTTTTCGGATCGACCTTTAACCACGCCGTGGTCTGCCAGCACTCAAGCAGATGCCAGGGTGGAGTCGTATCGTGCCTGTGTGGCGTTGGTTTTCGCTTTTTTGCCATAACTGCTGCCTTAATGCTTTCTTTTAACTATAAACATTAAGCTCGCCTGTGGCAAAGTCGAAACAACATTAATGCAAAATTAGCTGCAATGCCAACGCCCATGTAGCGCTAAAAAGCTAAAACCATTCAACCAAGAAATTTTAAGGGTGTTCACCATTATTTATTGAAGAATTCGATTAACAAAGCATCAACCAGCTGCAGCCATTTCCTTTTCACGAGCTAGATAAGCACTTATGCTGGAAAATAACTTGTTTTTGCCTAACTCGGTAATGGCTGTCTCCAAAGATAACCAAAGCCATTTTCTTTTGATAAGATGATTTTTGGCCAAGGCCAGTCTGATTATTGAAGGCGGAGAGCCGGACGCTCCGGTTGTTCTGGCCAGGTTATGCTTGCTAGCGGAAGGTTTACAGCACGACCACTATGCCGGCAAGCTGGACATGCATTTTGCCGGTGTTATTGACGTTTCGGCAGTGCCTTTATTTTACACCCTGACTGGCAAAGTCGTTACGGTAAAAGGCCGTTGTTCCATGCTAAGGTCGGTGTGCGGGGTGGATTGGTTGTTAAGTTCGAGTTATACCGCCAAAGCCGGCGATAGAGTTA
>PERF01000031.1 GCA_002928495.1 Methylobacter sp.
GCATAGCTAAAGCCATTAAAACCTCGCTGTTGGACCAGACGTTGAGCACTGGTCAAAATTCGCTCTTTCATTTCCATGGCGATAAAATAATCTACCAACTGGTAGGTTGTCAAGTTTTTTGTACTGAGGATGCCAAGGAAAACGCTTTCAACAGCTTTGGGCTGGTCACGGAGTGTTAACGCGGGGTTGGTGAAAGCAGTCCGGCAAAGCAAGCGTTGGTCGGACTGCTTGTGACTGGTTACAAGGGGTGTACCGGTGTTTGTGCCGGCGAGCCGGCAATGTATGCAATCAGTCCTGGTCGTGGGTGTGCATTCTGTTCAGCCAGGCCATAGCCAGCGCTACGAAAAGGCCGAACACGATAACGATGGTTTCCGGGGCAAAGTCGGCATCGACCATCATCGCATAAGCCCCAAGTACCATCAGAATGCAGGCGTTTTCATTAAAATTTTGCAGAGCGATAGAATGCCCAGAACCCATTAGTAAATGCCCGCGGTATTGCAGTAAAGCGTTCATGGGAATTACAAAACAGCCCGCCAGCGTACCGATGACTACCAGCATGAAAACCGCCAAGCGCCAGTCGGTAATCCAGGCCATCAAAGTAATGGCAACGCCCATGGCTATGCCCATGGGTAGAACCTTTACCGCGTGTTCCAATGGTACCAATCTGGCGGCAATCACCGACCCGATGGCCAGTCCGATGGCAACTACGGCGGTTAATTGTGTGGCCTGCTCCAAATTAAGCTCTAAGGCGGAAGCCGACCAGGTAAGCACGATAAAGCGTAAGGTAGTGCCTACGCCCCAGAATAGCGAGGTAACGGAAAGAGAAACTTGGCCCAGCGGGTCTTTCCAGAGCAAAACAAAGCACCGCCAAAAATCAGTCCATAAGAACGAAAAGGTTTTTTTAGTCAATTTATGTTCAATAGGCAATTTAGGCATGAACAGATTGAAAATGGCGGCGGTCAGATAGAATCCCAAAATGGCAAAAATTGCAAACTCGGCGGCCGTATCAATGCCCAGATTAAACGGCAGTGGCCTAAAGGTTTGTTCGACAAAAAGCTCAACGCGCTGACCGATTAAAAAGCCGCCAATGATAGCGCCCAAAATGATTGCCAAAACGGTAAGCCCTTCCATCCAGCCGTTGCCCCAAACCAATTTATTGGAAGGCAGGTATTCAGTAAGAATGCCATATTTGGCGGGCGAATACAGTGCCGCGCCTACCCCGACGAAGCCATAGGCTAGTAATGGGTGGACGCCGATAAACAGCGCGATGCAGCCTACTGTTTTAATGCTGTTGCTGATAAGCATGACTTTGCCTTTAGGCAAAGTATCGGAAAATGCCCCGACAAATGGCGCCAGGAGGATAAAGGCAAGTACGAAAAATTGTTGCAATACCGGAATTTGCCACGACGGTGCCGCTTGTTCCTTAAGCAATTGAATAGCGGCAAAGAGCAAGGAGTTGTCGGCGAGCGCGGAAAAAAATTGCGCCGCAAGAATGATGTAAAAACCACGGTTCATGTAATGTTTTAATGTTATGTTTAATTGGCAAAAGCGCAGGCCCAAATACCCGCGCTAAGAGTTATGAATTGGCTTCGAGGGTATTATAAGCCGTCTCGGATTGAATTTTACGCCATTTTATTAATTCCAGTGTGCCGTTGCTTTGTTCAACGATTGCAGTGCAGCTCTCAACAAAATCCCCGGTGTTCAAATATAAAAATCCGTCGATTTCTTTTATCTCGGCGTGGTGGATGTGCCCGCACACTACGCCATCTAAATCGTCTTTTTTAAGGCGCGAGACAATACTTTCTTCATAGTCGGAAATGAATTGGACGATATTTTTGACTTTAAATTTGATGAAAGCCGCCAGGGAAAATTGCGACTGGATGCCCAAAAAACGCCGGATGATACGTAGATAACGGTTTATCTCAATCAGCATGTCGTAACCTTTACTGCCCAGCTTGGCGACCCATTTGTGGTAACGCGCAATGGTGTCGTATTCGTCGCCATGGACGATTAGCAGTTTTTTACCGTCGGCCGTGATGTGAATGTCGAAATTTTTAACGGTGATGTCACCGAAAACATAATTGTCATAATCACGCACATTTTCGTCGTGATTACCTGGAATATACAGCACTTGCGTGCCGTGGCGGGCCTTGCGCAGGATTTTCTGAATTACCGTGTTGTGATCACGCGGCCAGTACATTTTTTTAGAAAGCGACCAAAAATCGATAATATCGCCAACCAGATACAGCTTTTCGCTGTCGTTATAGCGAAGAAAGTCCAGCAAGACATCCGCTTGGCATTGTGTGGAGCCTAAATGCAGATCTGAAATCCAGATCGTTTTATAAGAGTTAGTAACCATAGTTTTTAAGTAATAGCGCTTTTTATTAGGAAATTATTCAATTAATAGGGCAATTAATTGGCGCGAATCCTGTTTGCCTGCCAGTGACAGACAACCTCTTTATAGTAAGCCCCAACTCAAATCCAGGGGCTGGCCGATTATAACCTTGCGTACATGAAATTTATATGACATTCAAGTTTTAGGATTTGATGCGACAGATGCTATTTTCGGAGGATTAGAAGCATTATTTATGTAAAATCGCGTATAATTGAATGTTAATTTATTGATTGCTAGGTATAGTTTATGCAGATTATTCAGGAAGCACTCACGTTTGATGACGTTTTATTGGTGCCTGCGCATTCAGCTGTTCTCCCTAGGGATGTCGATATCAAAACTCAGCTCACCCGCAGCATTGCGCTGAATATTCCGCTGGTTTCCGCCGCCATGGATACAGTCACTGAAGCCAGACTGGCGATTGCCATTGCCCAAGAGGGTGGTATCGGCATTATTCATAAAAATATGAGTATCGAGCAGCAAGCCGCCGAAGTCCGTAACGTAAAAAAATACGAAAGCGGGGTAATTCGCAATCCGATAACCGTGACGCCCGATGTCAGCATACGCGATGTCATGAAGCTGACACGATCCAAAAATATTTCGGGGGTGCCGGTAGTCAACGGCGATGAACTGGTGGGTATTGTCACCAGCCGGGATCTGCGTTTTGAGACCCGCTATGACGAGCCGGTGGCTAAAGTAATGACGCCCAAGGATAGGCTGGTAACCGTTGGGGAGAATGCGGAGCGCGAAGAGATCATTGCTTTACTGCATAAACACCGTATCGAAAAGATCCTGGTGGTTAATGAGTCTTTTCTGTTACGGGGCATGATTACCGTAAAAGACATTCAAAAAGCCAAAGACTACCCCTTTGCCTGCAAAGACGATCTGGAACGCTTGCGGGTGGGTGCGGCCGTGGGAACCGGCCACGGTACCGATGAACGGGTGGATGCGCTGGCTGCGGCCGGGGTGGATGTCATTGTAGTGGACACGGCGCACGGGCATTCGCAGGGTGTGTTGGATAGGGTGCGCTGGGTAAAGCAAAATTATCCGCAGGTGCAGGTCATAGGCGGTAATATTGCCACGGCGGAAGCAGCTTTGGCATTGGTAGAAGCCGGTGCCGACGGCGTTAAAGTAGGCATCGGGCCTGGTTCCATTTGCACCACGCGGATTATTGCCGGCGTTGGCGTGCCCCAGATCACTGCCGTCAGCAATGTGGCCCAGGCATTAAAAGGCACGGGTATTCCGCTGATTGCCGATGGTGGCGTGCGTTACTCCGGCGATGCCGCCAAAGCGTTGGCGGCGGGCGCGCACAGCGTCATGCTGGGCGGCTTGTTTGCCGGAACCGAAGAGGCGCCCGGTGAAGTGGAATTGTTTCAGGGACGCTCGTATAAATCCTACCGTGGCATGGGCTCTTTGGGCGCCATGGCGCAACAGCAAGGTTCCAGCGACCGTTATTTCCAGGAAGAGGCCGATTCTGTTGAAAAATTGGTGCCTGAAGGCATTGAAGGCCGGGTGCCCTACAAAGGCAGTATGCTGGCTGTGGTTCATCAACTGCTTGGCGGAATCAGAGCCAGCATGGGATACACCGGTTGCTGGAATGTGGCGGCATTGCATGAAAATGCCAAATTTGTGCGTGTGACTGCCGCGGGTATGCGGGAAAGTCATGTTCATGACGTAGCTATCACCAAAGAAGCGCCAAACTACCGTTTGGACTAAGTACACAATACGGTTTTTAATGCACGCCATGCAGCCATCCACAGACAATATTCATGCTTATAAAATTCTGATCCTGGACTTCGGTTCGCAATACACACAATTGATTGCCCGGAGAATCCGTGAAATTGGCGTTTATTGTGAAATTTACTCGTGCGAAAGCCATGCTCAGGAAATCAGGCAGTTCAATCCTAACGGTATTATTCTATCCGGCGGGCCGGAGTCGGTGACCAGTCAAGATACTCCCCGCGCGCCGCAAGCAGTTTTTGAGCTGGGCGTTCCGGTATTGGGCATTTGTTATGGGTTACAGACCATGGCCGAGCAGCTGGGCGGGAAGGTGGTTGCTTCGTCTCACCGCGAGTTCGGTTATGCCCGGATCCGCGCGCGCGGCCATTCAAAATTGCTTTCCGGCATTGAAGACCATTTATCGCCTGAAGGTTACGGGTTGTTGGATGTCTGGATGAGCCACGGCGACCGCGTCGAAGAACTCCCGCCTGGGTTTAAGCTTATTGCGAGTTCCGAAGGTGCCCCGATTGCCGGGATTGCCGATGAAGAAAAAGCATTCTATGGCTTGCAATTTCACCCCGAAGTGACTCACACCCAACAAGGCGGCCGGATTTTAGCCCGCTTTGTGATGGAAATTTGCGGCTGCAAGGCATTATGGACAGCCAGCAGTATTATCGAAGACAGCATTCAGTCGGTGCGGGCCAAAGTCGGTAATGATCAGGTAATTCTGGGCTTATCCGGTGGCGTTGATTCCTCTGTAGTTGCGGCTTTGTTGCATCGAGCCCTGGGTGAACAATTGACCTGCGTTTTCGTGGATACCGGGTTGTTACGTTTGCACGAAGGCGATCAAGTCATGGCGACTTTTGCTCGTCACATGGGTGTAAAAGTCATTCGAGTGGATGCCGAACAGCGATTTATACAGGCCTTGTCCGGCGTGAGCGATCCGGAGCGGAAACGTAAAATCATCGGTAGTTTATTTGTCGAGATTTTTGATGAAGAGGCCGGCAAACTAACCGATGCCCAATGGCTGGCGCAAGGCACTATCTATCCTGATGTGATAGAGTCGGCCGGGGCTAAAAGTGGAAAAGCGCATTTGATCAAATCCCATCATAATGTCGGCGGATTGCCGGAAAATATGACGCTTAAATTGCTGGAGCCGCTTCGTGAGTTGTTCAAAGATGAAGTCCGGAAAATCGGTTTAGAGTTAGGGCTGCCAGCAGAGATGGTTTTCAGGCATCCGTTTCCAGGGCCGGGTCTAGGCGTACGCATTTTAGGCGAAGTTAAAAAAGACTATGCCGATTTACTCCGCCAAGCCGATGCCATCTTTATTGAAGAGCTCTACCAACAAGGTTTATACGATAAGGTAAGCCAGGCTTTTGCAGTGTTTTTGCCGGTTAAGTCGGTGGGTGTGATGGGCGATGGCCGCCGTTACGACTATGTCATTGCGTTGCGTGCGGTGGAAACCCTGGATTTTATGACCGCTCGCTGGGCGCATCTGCCTTATGACTTTTTGGATTTGGTCTCGCGCAGGATCATCAATGAGGTCGCAGGCATCTCCAGAGTGACCTACGATATTTCCGGTAAGCCGCCGGCCACTATCGAGTGGGAATAACCCCGGAAGATGAGGCGTGGATGCGCTATGCCATCCGGTTGGCGCAGCGTGCCGAGGCGGCGGGCGAGGTTCCGGTCGGGGCGGTAGTGGTCAAGGACAATCAGTGTGTCAGCGAGGGTTGGAATAGTCCAATAAGTCTCAATGATCCCAGCGCTCATGCTGAAATCAATGCGCTAAGGCAGGCCGGGCAAAAATTGGCCAATTACCGGCTATTGGAAACCACGCTTTATGTAACCTTGGAGCCTTGTCTGATGTGCGTGGGCGCTTTAGTCCAGGCGCGCGTAACCCGCTTAGTGTTTGGCGCTTATGATCCTAAGCGGGGTGCCGTGGAAAGCGCTTTCAATTTCGCAGAGAGCCGGTTTGTTAACCACCGGTTTGAATATACCGGCGGGGTCTTGGCCGAAGCATGTGGGGAATTATTAAAAGATTTTTTTCTGGCCCGGCGATAGGTTTATAAAATCGGGCTGTCGATATTAACTACATAGTCTGTGCTTGTGGTACGTCCTTTGTCTGCAAGCACTTGTTTTTGAATTTGATTTTCTTCGGTTAGCCATACCAGAAGGTCATAATAGCTGCGGATATTTTCAACATATTGTACGGGCTCTTTGCCGCGGGCATAGCCATATTTGGTTGTTTCGTGCCATTTTCTTTGTGACAGTAACGGCAAGCGTTGTTTGACATCAAGCCATTTATTGGGGTTGCCGCCTTGTTTTTCAGTGAGTTTCATAGCATCTTCCAGATGGCCGATTCCCACATTGTAGGAGGCTAGCGCAAACCAAGTCCGATCCGGTTCCGGGATGTCGGCTGGAATAACCGTCTTACGCTGGTGAAAATAACGCGCGCCGGCGGCAATACTTTGCGCGGGATCCGTGCGATCCTTCACGCCCAATTGCTGTGCGGTATTGTTGGTTAGCATCATAATGCCTTGAACGCCGGTCGGCGACATGGCTTCCTTAAGCCAATGCGATTCCTGATAGCCGATAGCCGCAAGCAGGCGCCAATCAATATTCAGTTCGGAAGCGGCGGTATCAAAGTATTTTTGATAACTGGGAAGCCGGCTTTTCTGATGCTCGCGGAATTTGCAGTTGCTTACATAGCTTAAGCTGCTGGCATGACCGTAGTGCTTTTCAAGAAGTTGATCCAGGGTTTTATTGTGTTTGATTTCAGTAAAAAAACTGACAATTTCGTTATAAAGGCTGTCGTCGCCGGAAATCGGCAAGGCCCAGGCCAGCTGTCTTGGGTCGCTGATGTCAAAGGCAATGTTGAGTTTGGGATAAAATTGTTTAATCAATATCGCCTGATTGGAATCGGCAATGGTGTAGTCAATCAGTCCCTCGTTAACCAAATATAACAGCCCGTTGGTGTCTAAATCCTTGTTAATGCCCCAGGTGAGTTCGGGGGCTTCTTTTTTAAGCGCGGCTAGCGTGCCTGCATGGCTGGTGCCGGCTACAATTTCAAGTATGCCGTTATCAAGGCTGTTTATGTCTTGGGGTTTTCTATGGTCCGAACGATAAATGAGTTGTTCGGTAATCTCATGGTAGGCGGGTGCAAAGCGCAGCTTACTTGTGCGCTCGTTGGTTATGGTAATGCCTGCCGCAGCAATATCGGCTTTGCCTGACTGGATTTTGGCTAGCAATTCTTTAAAACTGCCGGGAACTTCAAATTCCGCTTTTACACCCAGGTGGGCGGCAAACAGTTGTATCAGATCATATTCAAGACCGGTAAAGCCGTCCGGGCCTTGATAATACGTTGTTGGGTCTGACCGGGTTAGAACATGCAAGGTCCCCGTGCGGTGAATGCGCTCCAACTGATTATGTGAAAATGACGTCACAGTGCAGGTTGAGAGCGGAACCGCAAGCGTAATTCCGATAATCAGCCGCTTGAAGATAGACAAGGTTCCCGGTAACTTTTATAAGTGTTAATTAAAGCATTGGTTGAACAGTCGTGGGAATCGACTATGCCATCATTTTGGAGTTCAGGCAAGATTGCAGTGGCCAGCACTTTGCCAAGTTGCACGCCCATTTGATCGAAAGAATTTATATTCCAGATAATTCCTTGTACAAAAATTTTGTGCTCGTATAGCGCAATTAGGGTCCCCAGTGTCTTAGGTGTTAATTTTTTAAACAGAAACGTATTGGAGGGTTTGTTGCCGGAAAATACTTTCGAAGCCACTAAAATATCGTTTTTGCGGTCATCATCGCCGAGTTCCGCTTTGACTTCTTCAGCGGTTTTTCCCCGCATTAAAGCTTCGGGCTGGGCCAGAAAATTGGAAATTAACGCATCATGGTGCACAGGTAAATTGTAATGGCTGTTGGCGGCAGCCAAGAAATCGCACGGAATCAGTTTGGTGCCCTGGTGAATCAACTGGTAGAAGGCATGCTGCCCATTGGTGCCGGGTTGGCCCCAAATGATTTGTCCTGTGCTGTAATCGACAGGTTCACCATCAACGCTGACGCTTTTGCCATTACTTTCCATATCGCCTTGCTGAAAATATTCCGTGAAATAGCGCATTGACTGGTCATAAGGCAAAATAGCGTGGGATTCGGCATTAAAGAAGTTGTTATACCAGATGCCAAGTAAAGCCATTATGACGGGAATATTCTGCTCAAAAGGCGTGCTGCGGAAATACGTGTCCGCTTCATGTGCGCCACTGAGCATGGCTTCAAAATTGTCCATACCAATATAAATAGCAATCGATAAGCCAATGGCTGACCACAGCGAATAACGACCGCCAACCCAATCCCAAAACTCAAACATATTGTCGGCGTCGATGCCGAATTCAATGATTTTGTCTAAGTTGGTTGATAAAGCCACAAAATGTTTAGCAATTGCGGTTTCGTCCTTAGCGTTGTCAACAAACCACTGTCTGGCCGATTTGGCGTTAAGCATGGTTTCGTGGGTTGTAAAGGTTTTCGACGCAATTAAGAATAAAGAAGTCTCCGGAGAAATCTTATTTAAAGTTTCCAACAAATCGGCTTGGTCGATGTTAGAAACAAAGTGAACAGTCAGTGATTGCTGAGCATAAGGCATTAATGCGGTACAGGCCATTTTCGGCCCAAGATCCGAGCCGCCGATGCCAATGTTGACGATATCGGTGATGGGCTTGCCGGTATACCCCTTCCACTCGCCTGAACGGACACGATCACTAAAGCGACGCATTTTAGCTAGAACCTCATTGATATGAGGCATAACATCTTGATGGTCGACGTAAACCGGATTTTTGCTGCAATTCCTAAGTGCGGTATGAAGGACTGCGCGGTTCTCCGTGGTGTTTATTTTTTCGCCGTTAAACATGGCTTGAATTTTTTCATCCAGCCCGGCTTGTTTAGCGAGCTGGATCAATAATGGCAAGGTCTGCTCGGTAATGCGGTTTTTAGAGAAATCGAACAGAATATCATTAAGCTTTAGAGAGAACTTTTCAAATCTTAAAGGGTCTTTTGCGAAAGCATTGCGTAAAGACAAGCCTTTTATGTCGCTGTAGTGATCTTGTAAAGTCTTCCACGCTTCCGAGTGAGTCAGAGATGACATTGTGCTCAATTCCGTCTAAATTAGATTAAAGTTAGGTCTGCAAAAGTCAAAAGTATAACAATAACCTCTTATTGAAGGATAGTCGTCGCGGTTTTCAACAAGTTTTGCCGGCTGTCTTAGTAGGGCCTGAGCTGGAAAAGCGCCTTTATTTGTAGGGTTTGTTATGTTACAGTGAAAAAGAGGTTTTGCCGTAATTTGCTTATTGACCGTGCTTTTAGAGTAAGGTCTATATTAGAAATATAATAAATGGGAAGGTATTCATGAAAACTATAACGATTTTTGAAAAGACACTTTTTGCTTTATTGGGCTTACTGTTTTCGGCTTCAGTTTGGGCTCACGGCGGTGCGGCCGGTACAGACACCGACCAATGTAAATTCGAGCTTGAACCAACCCACTGGATTCACTATACCGCTTATCAACCAAAGTCATTTCCGGCAGAGAGTTTTGCGGCAACATACCGTTAACGGATTCTTTGATTCAATTGGTTTTTGATTATCAAGACCCAAGATACCGTAACATGTCTATTGAATTTGAAGTGACTAAAGAGCCGGAAGGCCAACGCGTATTTTTTCAAGCGGCGGAAAAGCATAAATCAGGAACCGTGGTGCTAAGTTTACCCAGCGGTGTGCCGGAGCCTGGTAAGTACCTCATTCACATTACTTTAGTTCCCGATCAAGGCGACCGCCTTGATGCGCATATGAGTTTTACTGCGGGCAAGGGTCAGCAAACTAGTAAAGCCAGTCTTCTGCTCTATGTGTTTATCGCCTTTGCAGCACTATATATCCTCTACCTGTCAAACGCGGGCTTTAAAAATAAGGTTGATGCGTTGTTAGGCAAAGCTAAAGAATTCTAAACATTATTTGTTTGGCGAGAGAGTAAGGATGCTCCCTCGCCAAGCAGATTGTCTAAGTCAAGTATGAAAATGACTATGTCATTTTCATCGGGTATTAAAAGAGGAAAATAAAATGTTCAGGTTATTTTCAATGGCAGCGCTGTGGGTTTTTCTTGTCTCGTCCGGCAAGGCGGTTGAGATTCAAGAACATAACTCATTAATGAGTCATGGTCATGAAAGCCACTTGATGGATATGGACGGCGGTATGGTGATGGGACAAAATACCGCTACTTTGCCTGGGGGCTGTGACCGTATTTCGGAGACTAAAGAGATTACAGTCCATGCCGGTCATAAGTATTCGGAAAAATTTCCGGGCACGATGTTCGCTTTCGATACCCAGGAATTCAATTTCAAGCCTTGCACTAAATTAACGGTTCATTTCATTAACGAAGATAATATTCGGCACCAATGGATGATGCATGGCTTGCCAAAATATCTGTACCCTCAGGGCATGTTTCATCTGGAAATTACCGGGCCGGCTAAAATCTCCGGTACGTTGATTCTGCCACCAGGTGATAAGACCTATCTGGTTCATTGTGATATTGCCCAGCACATGGAAAAAGGCATGAAAGCACAATTAAAAGTGGGTAAAGGTGACGGCGACTTGCCAAGCATACCCGGTGTTACAGCTAATGCGATAGCAGATGACTATTCCAGTGTTAAATCAGTTTTAGCCGCAAATGATGCCGCAGCTAGCGTAGCTCAAAAAGTGGCGGCAGATAAAGCCGCTGCAGCCGCAAAAAAGCTTAATCCGGAACCTGCCGCAGAGAGTCAGGGTAGTAATTTATTATCGGGAGGCACTGTCATTGGATTGGTAATTGGTTTAATACTAGCGCCTTTACTAGCTAGAAAGTTCAAAGGGATGAGCGCATCTGAGATAATTGCGTATATTTTTGAATTGCTAAGAGCGGGTTTGGATTTTCTAATGAGTTTGGTAAAGAAATTAATTAAACTTATTTCAGCAGGTAAAACAAAAACTTTACCTGGTAATTAATTTGGGTAAACTGTAGACCGATAAATACATAAGTATTTGTTTTGTGGGTCTTAGGATGGGAAAGTTTAATGATGACGCAAGGTTTTTTTCAATACTTCCCCAAGCCGCGCGAGTGTTATGAACACAAAAAGCGAGATTATTTTATCGCTGTGTTTACCTTTTTTTGTGTCGCTGTATGTCTTATTACGGATGCTGATGCCAGCTTAGCAAAGCAGAATGCCTTGGGCGTATGCGGATGGGTGTTTCTACTGGGTTTGTTGCTGGGTGAGAATCGCGAAATAAGATTGCAAGTCGTGATAGCTATCGTATTCGCCACCCTAGGTGAGCATTTTGCCTCACCTTTCATGGGAGGTTACACCTACCGTTTCGGAAATGTTCCGGCGTATGTGCCGCCCGGACACGGTATGGTTTATCTTACGGCGGTGGCGCTTGCCCGCTCCGGTTTTTTTCTGCGGTGGCACAGACAAATTGCAGCGTTTGTTGTTACAACTGCGGATTATGGTCGGCTTGGGGGATCAGTGGGTACCCCGAACAGGGAGATTATGTTGGCGCTTTGCTTTACTGCGTTTTTTTGGTTTATCTCTTTAAAGGCCGGTCACCAATGGTCTATCTGGCGGCTTTTTTCATTACCACTTGGCTGGAGCTTATAGGAACAGCCGTAGGCACTTGGAAATGGGCGGCTATTGACCCAGTGTTAAATCTGCCTCAGGGAAATCCGCCTAGCGGTGTTGCAGCGTGGTATTGTTTGGTCGATGCGGTTGCCATTTCCGGCGCTCCGCTAGTTATCAGGATTACAAGCTACTTGGCGAATTTACGGACATCTAAAGCCCGAAAAAATGCTTACCAAGGTGCCAGTAATAATTAAGAAACATTGATTTTTTTTCTTCGGTTATCCTCATTGGAGCAAGTTATGAAACGTCGAGATTTTATCCAGTTAAGTGCTTCGGGTTTGGCTGTCAGTTTGGTTTCGCCCGCTAGAGTAAATGCCGAGACAGCAAAGCTTCCTGCCGACACTGCCGATATTTACTATACCAAAGAATCCACCGGGCGTTGGGCAAGTAAGGCAGCCACACATCTGCCTAGCATTGAAGTTAGTAAATCTAACGGTAAGATTATGCTAAAGGTGGTTACTCCCCATGAAATGAAAGGTTATGAGCATTACATCGTAAAACATGTTTTGTTGGATAAAAGCTATAAATTCCTGGCGGAAAAAATGTTTAATCCCATGGAAGATAAAACGCCGGTTTCAGAATTTACTTTGGATAATTACACAGGAACGCTCTATGCGCTCAGTATGTGTAACAAGCACGATTTATGGTTAAGTACAACTGAAGTTTAATTCTCATCTATTTAAAAATTTGCCAAGTCAACTAACTAAGTTTTTGGGTGCCACTTGGCAAATACGATGACACTGAGTTCAACCATTAAGCTTGATAGCATTTATGTGCTAAATGTAAAAAAATTTTCCCGCCGCAGGCAATTGATGGAAGATCAGTTGAAACGGAATGGGCTCCAGGCGGAATTCATATTCGACTGGGATGTGGAAGATTTGAATGAGGAGATCGAAAGCAATTACTTTTCACCAGAAAATGACCTGACTGTGGCCCAAAAGTCTTGCGCCTTAAAACACATTACAGCCTTACAAAAAATTGCCGCCTCAAATCATAAATTAAATTTAGTTTTAGAAGATGACGCGGTTTTTTCAGATAATTTCTCTTTTGGCTTGGCCCAAGCAATACAAGAAAGTAGTCTTTATGATGGCGATAAAATTATATTTATAGGATCCGGGGGCAATTTTTACACGCCAAAAAGTCAACGAAAACCAGGGCAGCATTTATATGTTGGAACTAGAAATAGGCTTGCTGATTCTTATATCATTGATTGCTCAACCGCGAATAAACGGCTGACTTGGATAGAAAACAATAAAATTACATTGCCAATTGATGATCAATTCGAAACCATTGATAAAGCTTTAGGCATTGCTATGTACTGGCTGGAAGATCCGATAGTAGAACAAGGTAGTAAAAATGGATTATTCCGCAGTTCTCTTGAAGTGTCGCCACCAAAGTGGCTAAAAAGAATCTTCTTTAATTGGGAAAAACTTAAGCGCAAACACATTTACCAGTTATGGCGTTAGTATAAATAAATGTTCGCTTTGCCCGATTATTCTGCGTTTGCCAAAAAAGCTGAAATTGTCTGCCTATATCTTGCCATAATTACGGGTGTTGCTGCGCCTATCTCCACTGCCGTCACGAGTTTCGCCTATGCGGGTTTTTTTCTAGCATGGCTTGTCTCAGGTCAAATTTTAAAAACTTTGCATGTTTCGTTAAGTCAACCGGCAGGTAAGGCAATTTTGGTGTTTTTTATTTGGTTGGCGATAGGCATGTTGTACGCGCCAACATCGTGGCACGACAAAGTAATCACTTTATTAAGTTGGAAGAAAATATTCTTTACCTTAATTTTGCTAGGCCTGTTTATTGAAAAGAAGTGGAAGCATCGCTTTATCTTTGTCTACATGATAGTTATGACGCTATCCGTGTCAATATCTTGGGGGCTTTGGTTATTAGGCTTGCCCGTCTTAGATAAAGAACTAGGTATCATAATGACAAATCATACGTCTCAAAGTATGGCTTTTGTTGCTGCCAGCTTATGTTGCCTGTATTTATGGAGCGAAAATAGTTTCGTAAACAAGCAATGGCTGCTAATAGCTTTTCTGTTATTTGCAAGCAATATTCTATTCATTAGTGCTTCGCGTAGTGGTTATCTTGCTCTGCCAGTTGCAATTATCTTTGTAATAATCTGTTTAAACAATCGTAAGCATTTATTGTCGGTATTGCTTGTTGTGCTTACAGTTTTTACCGTGGCTTATTTTACGTCAACAATGTTTAAAAGCAGTATCGAGAAAGGTGTTGAAGAAAGCGCTAGTTATAAAACCAGCGAAAATTTTACTTCAATAGGTGCAAGAATGATTTTTTTAGAAAATACGCTGGAATTAATCAAACAAAGACCTCTTATTGGTTACGGTACTTCGTCTTTCAAAAATGTGTACGGCGCGTATGCAGAAAAAAAATATAACGATTGGCGAGGTGAACCTGTTAGCGACCCCCATAATCAATATTTATTTGTTTGGTTTGAAAATGGCTTGATTGGTCTGCTTCTTTTTTTAGGGTATATTTTTACAGTATTAAAACAAAGTTTGAGTGGTAATAAGTTTGCTTTTATTGCAGCGGGTTTTATGCTGGCTGTGTGTAGCACAAGCTTTTTTAATTCTCATTTTAAAACCTTTCCGGAAGGTTTTTTGTTGGCATTTTTTATTGGTATTTTGCTGGCAAGAGATGAGCAAATTGTACGTATATAAGACGCTCGTAAAACTTATACTACTCTAGTAAATTAGTTTATTAAAACTCTGTAAATCTATAATTTATGGAATTTTCATTGTTATATATTGGCATTATTTATGTTTATTAAATATTTAAAAAATATTCAAAATATAATACAACCTAATAAAGACAACAATAAATACTTTGAAAAACCATATAAAGGCCACGCTGATCAATGGTTTGGCGGAAATACCTACGCGCAACATGGCGAAGATATTTTTTTACTAAATATTTTTAGATTGTTAAAAATTGATAAGCCAAATTATCTCGACATTGGTGCTCACCATCCAATTAATATTAGCAATACAGCTTTGCTGTATAAATTTGGTTCCAGAGGGGTTAATGTTGAGGCCAATCCAAATCTTATCGAGTTATTTCTACAAATAAGACCTGAAGATAAAACAATTAATGTCGGCGTAAGTGATCTAGCCGATGAAATGAATTTTTACATGATTGATGACTATTCCGGTAGGAATACATTTGAAAAGTTGGAAGCAGATAAGTTTGTTACAGAAAACCCTGGGTTTAAAATAACCAAGGTACTTAAAATAAAAGTAATAACAATTAATGAAATAGTTAGAAATTTTTTTTGGAAAAAGCCGCTTGACTTTTTGACTATCGACGTCGAGGGTTTGGATGAAAGAATCATAAGAAGTTTAGATTTTAATTTATGCAGACCAAAAATAATATGTATAGAAACCGTTGATGCAGTTGGAAATTATAATGGTAAATTGAAAGATTTTATATGTGAGAATAGCTATGAATCCCTAGTACATATGGGTGGAAATACGTTATTTGCCGATAAAAGTTATATTGGATTGCTCAGATGAAGTCTGAGCAAAATTTGCAAAACTTGAAAGTTTTGCGGGCACAAGCTGTAAAGATAAAAATAAATAAGAGTTTTTTAGCAAGTTGTTATCGATTTGTTCAAAACCCAGGGTATCACATAAAAAAGCTCTGCCAGCGCCTTTCCTTGCACAGAAAAAAAGTCGTATTAAAAAAACAGTTTAATGAAAAAAAGCTTGAGCTGCATTCAAACGACCGAATATTTGCCTGCATCCGCATAACGGGTGGGATAGGTGATGTAGTCTGCATTACTAGATGGGTAGCTCAACTTAAACATAGTTTTGGCGAGGCTTTGGTTATAGATATTTTTTTTGTCTCACCGGAAATAGCCGATTTTATATTAGAGGCAGCCGGGGTAAGGAATGTTTTTAGCGATTTAATTTTTCGTAGAGTTAGCCCCTTGTATGATATATGCATGTTAGTTAACCAGTTTGTCACGATTAATTGGTCATATTGCAAAGTTGAACATATTTGTTCAATTAACCCAGGTTTGCTTGCTTTTGCCGCCAAGGTTGAAACATCTTTAATGCCTTACAGAAAATATATTGATTTGCATCCAGCCTTGGATGGTCTTTTTGCCGATCAAGCCGTTAAACAAAATTTAAATCGCAAGGACTTTTTGTCTTTAATGTCGGGTTTTGATTCTCCCTCCCCCTATTTAAATATAAAATTACCCGATAATGGCTTATTGATTAAATATGGGTTAATTCCGAAAAAATATATTACAATTCATGATGGTTGGGATAAGAATTTTAAATTGACTGATTACAATGTAAGGCCAACAAAATCTTATCCATCAAAATATTTTATAACCATTATTGAGTTAATTAAAAATGCCTACCCGGAAATTAAAATTGTCCAGCTTGGCGGTAATGTTGGTTCTAATATAATGGGGGTGGATATCAATTTACGCGGCAAATTAAATTTGGATTGTTCGGCGTTTATTTTAAAAAGCTCATTATGTCATATTGATACGGAGTCCGGCTTGGTTCATCTGGCTACTAGTCTCGGAGTTAAGTGTGTGGTAATTTTTGGACCGACAAATTATGAGTTTTATGCGTATGAACGGAATCAAAATATTATTCCTGATATCTGCGGGAATTGTATGTGGGTTACTGATTCTTGGATGGAAAAGTGTCCTATAGGTTATTTCTCTGCAAAATGCACTGACTCAACAAAGCCTGAAAAAGTGTTTAAGGCAGTTTCCAAAGTTCTTGAAGAAAAGGTCTAATTTAAACACGATGTAGGTTTGAGTTGGTTGAATGAATACAAAAAATATCATTATAAGTACACGGGCTCACAAAATTGGTGATGTAATATTGTCATTGCCTCTAGCCACGATATTGAAGCAAATTAATCCCGAACTCGTTATAGGTTTCATAGGCACTGAATACACAAGGGCTGTTATCGAAGCTTGTACCAGTATTGATATTTTTATTAACGAGAGTGATTTTTTAGAAAAAGAAATTACCTTAAACGGTCAAAAACCTGAATGTATATTGCACGCCGTACCCGTGCCAAAAATTTCCAAACGAAGTGCAAAGTTGAAAATTCCCCTGAGGATTGGTACAAACCGCCGCATTTACCATTGGCTTACTTGCAATAAACTGGTCAATTTAACCCGTAAAAAATCAAATTTGCATGAAGCGCAGTTGAATATAAAAATGCTTGATTGTTTTGGTATACACACTGATTTTTCGCTAAAGCAAATTGCAGATTTATTTGCCATGCCGGATTTAAGCCATTTGTTGCCCGAAGCCAAAATTAAATTGGATGATAAGCGTTTCAAAGTGATTATTCATGCAAAATCAGGCGGCAGCGCACATGAATGGTCTTTGCAGCACTATATTGATTTGATTAAGTCTTTGGATGTCGACAAATTTCAAGTTTTCATTTCCGGTACGGATAAAGAAAGATTAGCCTTAGAGCCACTCTTGGAGGCAGTGAGTGACAAGGTAACCGATGTTTGCGGTCTGCTGAATTTGCCGGAGTTTATCGGTTTGATAGCACGTTGCGATGCCTTATTAGCTTGCAGTACGGGGCCGTTGCATTTGGCAGCGATCTTAAACAAGCACGCCTTAGGGATATACGCACCCAGCCGGCCGATTTTTCCTCAACGATGGGCGCCGATTGGTCATAAAGCCCAGGTTTTTGTCTTGGATGAGGGATGTAATCTCTGTACTAAAGTTAAAACCGAATGTTTTTGTATACAAGCAATTCAACCCGCTTCGATTAAATCCGCGCTGGCTCATCTTTATGAGCAAGACTATCAAGCTAAAAGTTTGCCCTTAATGAATAACTTATTGGCGCCTAAGCGCATTCTGCTTGCCAAGACCACGCATTTGGGTGATCTCATCATTAGCTTGCCTATGGCGGCTGTGCTCAAACAACATTTTCCGGATAGCAAGATTTTATTTTTGACCCACCCGCGCACTTCAGAGGCAGCCAGGCGTTGTCTGGATGTTGATGAGGTCTATGGTTTGCCGGGAGAACAGGATGAAGTTGTGGATTTGCTGAAGACGTTGGATGTAGATGTGTTTATTCAAGTAAACACTTCCGAACAGTTGGCAAAAGCAGCTCAAATGGCCGGGATACCTGTGCGTATCGGTTCTTTTTTCCGTAGCTACAATTGGCGTCGGTGCACGCACAAGGTGGCGATTTCCCGCGGCTATAAGCAATTGAACAAGCGCTTATTGGATATGGAATATCTAAGGCCTTTAGGCGTACGGACTTATGCATTATGTGAAATGCCCGACTTGTACCGATTTTCCCAGTCGGACTCCAACGCGTTGTTGACTAATTTAGGTATTAATGCCGACAAACGCCGAATTATTTTACATCCCGCTTTAATTACATCCAAAGCGCACCAATGGCCGTTGTCTTCCTATCGCGCATTGATGCAAGGCTTCAAGCGTGACGATTATCAATGGATCATTACCGGAACGGAAGCCGATAAGCCGTATCTTGAGCCGCTGTTGGCGGTTGATGATGCTATCGATAAAGTCAATACAGTGGGTCAATTAAACCTTGATCAACTCATTTCCTTGATGCAAGCTTGCGATGGGTTAGTGGCTGGCAGCACAGGGCCGCTCCATTTGGCTGCAGCTCTTGGTATTAATACCTTGGGGTTTTATCAATCCAATACTGCCGTTTTTAAACGATGGGCGGCAGTTGGTAAGTCAGTGACCCTGTTGCAGGGAAAAACAGCTTGCATAGGCGATAAAATCGAACGCAGTTGCCCGTGCGTGGAAACAATCGGTACCGAGCAAGTGCAATCAATTATTTCCGGTTGGTTTAGCCGTTAAGTTTGCTATTCTAAATTCTTGCCATTATGATTTTTGGCTCCTGGCCGGTTGCTGGCTTCTACGGTCAAGTCTGTTTGCCTTATGGCTGTCATTAATAACAATAATTAAGCATTCGACTTTTAGCGATCATGCAAAAAAAAAATCTTGCCATATATAAACGCTTACTAACGTATGTAAACCCCCATCTTAAGCTTTTTGCCATCAGTATTTTGGGGTTTATTGGTTATGCCGGAACTCAGCCTTTATTTGCGAATTTAATTCAGCAGATTATCGACACCTTGTCATCTGGCGATCGGGAAAGCATGTATTATTTGCCGCTTTTTTTTAGTGCACTTGTAGTGATGCGGGGACTAGGTGGTTATCTCGGTAACTATTTTTTAGCCAAGGTTTCGTTAAATGTCATTCACGAGTTGCGTTGCCAAATTTTTGAAAAATATACCCAATTGCCGACGGCAGATTTTGATAACACTAATAGCGGTTACATGATTTCCAGGATTACCCACAATGTCAGCCAAGTTGCCCAAGCGACGACCGACGCAGTACGTAAAATAGTGCAAGAGGGTTTTACCGCAGTTGGGTTATTGGGGTATTTGTTTTGGGTGAATTGGAAGCTCTCCTTGGTTTTTCTGGTTGTCGCTCCGGTGATCGCGGTTTTGGTCGGTTATGTCAGTAAGCGATTACGTATGCTTAGCAAACGCATTCAAGATTCAATTGGAGATATGACGCATATCACATCGGAACTGGTTAACGGGCATCGTATTGTTCGGAGTTACGGCGGTGAAGAGTACGAAAAGCGCCGTTTTGTACAAAGCAGTCTTTACAATCGCCGGCAATCGCTCAAATCGACAACAACCAGCGGGTTGCACAATCAAGCCATGCAATTAATCCTGGCCATTGCGCTTTCAACGCTGATGTATTTAGCATTGTTTTTTTTAGAGCAGGATAGCGTGGGTTCATTTGTGGCCTATCTGACAGCGGCATTTTTACTGCCGCGGTCTTTCCGTCAGCTAAGTGATGCCAATGGAGATATTCAACGCGGCATCGTAGCTGCAGCTTCATTGTTTGAAGTGCTGGACACACCCAGCGAGCCGGATAGTGGGGAATACGAAAGCTTTTCGTGTCAAGGTGCGTTGGAATTCAAAAATCTTAATTTCAGGTACGAGGGCGCCGCAGAGCCTACGTTAAGCGACATCAGTTTTAAAGCCGAGCCGGGGCAGACCATAGCGTTGGTTGGGGCGTCGGGTGGCGGTAAAAGTACCTTGGTGAATTTAGTTTCCCGTTTTTATCCCCATAACCAAGGTGAAATATTGCTCGATGGTGTGGAAATCAACCAATATAAGTTGGTCAACCTAAGGCGGCATATCGCTCTGGTCAACCAGCAAGTTACCTTGTTTAACGATACCATTGCCAATAATATTGCTTACGGTTCCTTGGTGGACGCGGATCGAGATGCCATTATCAAAGCGGCAGCAGACGCTTACGCTATGCAGTTCATCGATAAATTCCAAAGCGGATTGGATACGGTGATTGGCGAAAACGGCGTAAAATTATCGGGCGGTCAGCGCCAGCGCTTAGCCTTGGCCAGGGCGCTTTTAAAAGATGCGCCGATTTTGATTCTGGATGAGGCAACTTCTGCATTGGATACCGAATCCGAGCGCTACATACAGTCAGCGTTGCAAAAACTCATGGGCAATCGTACAACGTTAGTCATTGCGCACCGGCTGTCAACGATCGAAAATGCGGATCTGATCCTGGTGATTGACCGGGGTAGAATAGTAGAGAGAGGCACGCATCAAGAATTAATAGCTAAAAACGGTGCCTATACCCGTTTGCATGATATGCAATTTAAAGAAATGGCACATTGAAACGCAATAGTGCTGAAAACAACGAGGAAAGTTCTATTGAAAACCTTCTTAAAAGAGCTTGAAGAACATCAGCAAACCCTGGCCGCTTTGGCGAATGAGGCTGAAGTGATTGAGCAGGCCGGGGATTTACTGGTTAAAACCTTAAAGCGTGGCGGAAAAATATTGCTATGCGGCAATGGCGGCAGCGCAGCCGATTGCCAGCATATTGCCGCGGAACTGGTGGTGCGCTACGAACAGGAACGTCAGGCCTTGGCGGCCATTGCATTGACCACCGATACCTCTATTTTGACGGCGCATGCCAACGATATTGGCTTTGACTCGGTTTTTGCCCGCCAGATATTTGGGTTGGGCACTGATAAAGATTGTCTCATTGCCATATCGACCTCGGGTAAAAGTCCCAATGTCTTGATGGCGGCTGAGGCTGCCAAGCAACAAGGCATGGTAACAATCGGATTAACCGGTGGTAGTGGAGGTAAGCTTAAAGGGCTGGCCGATATTGCTGTCGTAGTCCCGTCGCACGTTACCGCCAGAATCCAGGAAGCCCATATTTTAATTGGGCATTGGTGGTGCGGATTAGTTGAGAGGTCGCTTAATGCTGATGTTGCCTGAGTTTAATAAAGCCCGGGTTTTGGTGGTGGGCGATATTATGCTTGACCGTTACTGGTCGGGCGAGGCTGCCCGCATATCCCCTGAGGCGCCGGTGCCGGTAGTGCGCATTAAAACGATAGAAGATCGTATCGGAGGGGCTGGCAACGTTGCGCTAAATATTGCCAAATTAGGTGGCCAGGTCACCCTCTTGGGCGTCACCGGTCAAGATGAAGAAGCCGCCATTTTAAAACGCTTGCTCGCCGAGCAAGGTGTTAGCTGCGATTTTACCGGTTCCCCCCACGAGCGCAGTATTTGTAAGCTACGTATTTTGGCTCACCACCAGCAGCTCATCAGACTGGATTTTGAGGAAACACCGCTTAAATTTGACCAAAACGCGCTAATGGAAAGTTTGGTCCGACATTTACCTGAGCATGATGTGGTGGTGTTTTCCGATTATGCAAAAGGTACCCTCGCGGATATTTTCGCGTTTATCCATGAATGCAGGCGCTTCCGGGTGAAAGTACTGGTTGATCCCAAGGGAGTGGATTTTACCCGTTACCGCGAAGCCGACATTATTACGCCGAATTTGGCCGAATTGCAGGCGGTGGTCGGCCCATGCCGCGACGAAGAGGAAATCGTAACGCGTGCGCGAGCATTGATTAAACAGCATGAGATCCAAGCTTTGTTACTCACACGGGGTGAGGCGGGAGTAACCCTGATTGAGCAGGATGCCGTGCATTCCTTGCCGGCGCAAGCCAAAGATGTTTACGATGTAACCGGCGCCGGAGACACCGTAATCGCCGTTTTGGCATTAAGCTTGGCCACTCAATTGAGCTTGCTGGATTCGGTATACTTGGCAAACTTGGCCGGTGGGATTGTGGTCGGCAAACTCGGAACTTCAACGGTATCCTTGCAAGAACTGCAAAGAGCTATGCATAGCGATAAAGATTCCGAATTTGGGGTCATGTCGGAAGAGCAGCTGCAACAAGTTTTTTTCACAGCCAAAGCGCGCGGCGAGCGAATCATTATGACCAATGGCTGTTTTGATATTCTGCACCGCGGGCATGTGGCTTATTTGGAACAGGCCAAATCCTTGGGTGACCGGTTGGCGGTTGCGGTTAACTCAGATGCTTCCGTCAAACGTCTAAAAGGTGATAGTCGGCCTATCAATAGTTTGCATGACCGCATGGCTATGTTGGCAGCATTAAGTTGTGTCGATTGGGTGGTGTCTTTTGATGAAGACACGCCTGAGCGCTTGTACACGGATTTATTGCCGGATGTCATTGTCAAAGGCGGCGACTACTCGCCTGACCAGGTGGCCGGCGCGGACGCAGTCATCAAGGCTGGTGGCGAGGTAAAAATTTTGCAATTCGTTGAAGGCCAATCAACGACATCGATTATCAATAAAGCAAAAGGCCTAGCATGATTATAGTTACCGGCGGAGCCGGCTTCATCGGCAGCAATTTGATCCACGCTTTCAACCGGCGAGGAGAGCGCGATATTTTAGTAGTCGACAATCTTACAAATGGCAAAAAAGTCCATAACTTAGCCGATTTAGAGATTGCCGATTACATGGACAAGCTCGAGTTTATTGAAGCCATCAAATCGCCGAGTTTTTTAAATAACGTTTCTGCGTGCTTCCACCAAGGCGCTTGTTCCTCAACTACGGAATGGGATGGCCGTTATGTCATGCAAAATAACTATGATTTTTCTAAGCGCTTGCTGCATGCCTGTATTGAGCAATCCATCCCTTTCATCTATGCCTCTTCGGCATCGGTTTACGGCAGCGGCAAAAATGGCTTTAGTGTGGATAGGCGCTGCGAATTACCCATCAATATGTATGCGTATTCCAAGCTCCAGTTTGATCAATATGTAAGGCGTATCACAGACACTATAAAAAGCCAGATTGTAGGGTTGCGCTACTTTAATGTGTATGGACCCAGGGAACAGCATAAAGACAGCATGAGCAGCACCGCGTTTCATTTTAACAGGCAAATTCTAAGTCAGGGACATGCTAATCTATTTGCCGGCACCGACGGCATTGCTGATGGTGAACAACGTCGGGACTTTGTTTTTGTCGATGACGTTGTTAAAGTAAATCTCTGGTTTTTTGATCATCCTGATCGTAACGGCCTATTTAATACTGGAACCGGGCAGGCGGAAACTTTCAACACTGTCGCAAATGCCGTGATCGATTGGCATCAAAAAGGTGAAATCAAATACATCCCTTTTCCGGAGCATTTGAAAGGCGCCTATCAAAATTACACGCAAGCGGATTTATCCAATTTGAGACAAATTGGCTACCTGGATGAGTTTATTGCTGTAAAACAAGGTGTTATGGCTTATCTCGACTGGTTAAATCAAAGTCGGAGCTAGTTTTTAAGCGTCAATGTTT
>PERF01000032.1 GCA_002928495.1 Methylobacter sp.
GATGTCACCACGCTGACGTTCGACTCTATCAGCGTAGCCGAAGACCAATCTTATGTGTTTACCGCAAGGCTCAGCAATCCGCCGCAAACCGCGTTTTCAGTCACTTTAACCAATGGCGTGGTGATCAATTTTGCACCCGGCTCAACGGTAGGCACGTCGGCGCCGCAACCGCCTCAGGGCGACGATCCCCACATCGACACCCAAATTCTTAGAATCGGGGTAGCCAGCACGAGTGGAGGTAATTTTGAGAGTTTAAATACGTCCGCACCAGCTTTATTGCGCTTCACCGATACAATTGACACCACCACAGTCAGTTTAACCGCAACCCCAAGCGTTACCGAAGGCGATAACAGTGTTACTTACGCAACGCTGACCAACCCGGCACAATCGGCAGTGGTCATCACCTTAAGCAACGGTTCCCAAATAACCATTGCCCAGGGTCAAAGTCAAGGCACGGTAACTGTTCCGTTGCCGATACAGGACAACGCAAACCTTGATGGGACTAGGCAACTGAGTGCTGAAATCACGAATGCCACCGGTGGCAACTTTGAGCGCTTGGTACTCAATCCCGCGCCTGCGGTGACGGAGGTGACCGATACCATCGATACAACCACGGTAACGCTGGATAATATTTCGGTAGCTGAAAACCAGTCGGTGGTTTATACCGCCCGCGTCGACAATGCGCCGCAAACACCGTTTTCAGTAACGTTAACGAATGGGGTGGTGATTAATTTCGCCGCCGGCTCAACGGTTGGCACCTCTGCGCCGCAACCGCCGCAAGGTGATGATCCTTACCGAGATGCACAAGTTCTGCGTGTCGGCATAGCAAGCACCAGCGGCGGTAATTACGAACAGGTAACGTCCGGGCCTTCAGCTTTAGTGCGCTTTACCGATACAGTTACTCCAACAACCGCCACATTAAGCTTGACCGGCTCAGGAAACCAATTGCGGTATACATTAACTTTGAGTAATCCGACTCAGGGCCCAGTCCGGTTTACGCTTAGCGACGGCAGAACGATCACTGTGGCCCAAGGTAGATCGGAAGCCAGCATACCGGTTAATCCAAGCGATCCCAATGCCCCCATCAGTCTGACCGGTTTTTCCGGCGGTAATTTTGAGCAATTGAATTTGGATCAAACGCCGGTTATCGCCGCTCAGGCAGCGCTGACAACACTGGGTTTATTAACGACTTTGGCGGTATTTGATACGGCAGCGGCGCCAGCGGTATTTAGCGATCCAGCCGACAATGCCACTGTTCAGGCGGGAAGGCAGGCTACCCCGGTTGCGGGGGATCCTGTATTCGACTTAAACAGTGTTGATCCAAACGGCATTTTGCAAGCCCCAGCGGCAACACCCGAGCAAGCGGAAAATGTTGCTGATACCAATGCGGTCGGACAAGATAGCGGCAATCCGGCGGACAGTCCGACGCCGACAGCGGCAGACCCGGGTTTGCCCGCACCGGACGATGCCGGCAACCCGCCCGCGCAAACTGACAGCACCGCCTCCAGCCAAGCCGAAGAAGAACAAACTAGCGGCAGTGACTCGCAAAGTGGTTCCGGTAGCGTCGGCAGTACCCCGGCAACCGGCATTGAAAATGTCATTGAAGGCGATAGTGGAAACGATACCTTGCAAGGCACCGCCGCCAACGACAGCTTGAATGGCGCAGGCGGCAACGACATTCTGGTCGGCGGCGAGGGGAACGATATTTTAATCGGCGGCCCCGGACAGGATTTACTAACCGGCGGTGCAGGGCGCGATACCTTTGTGTTTACCCGTGACGATTTAAACGCCGGCGCCGATACGATTACCGCCGACGATTTTAAAATCGGCAATAACGGCGATGTGTTAGATGTCCGCGACGTGTTGGTGGGTTTAGGAATAAGCCAACCGACAGCCGGCGATCTAGGTACTATTTTCAATGTGAACCAAACCGGCGGCAATACCACGGTCAGCGTCAATATCAATACCGCTTCCGGCACCCCGCAAAGTGTTGAATTGGTGACCTTACAAGGCGTAACCACGGATTTGAACACCTTGTTGAATAACCAGCAGATAGAGTACACGGCTTAACCAAGCCCAGATAAAATGCCGCAAAAGGGCAGGTTCCACACGGAGCCTGCCCTTTTTTATTGGTTTTAGCCGGCTGTAAATGGAAATTGGTACGGTATTTGCCAAGCTAGTTGATAGCTTATCAAAAGGGGGATAAGCGACAAAAAAATGACGCGCTTTCATAAGCTGATTTAATATACAACCTGACTTGGGGGAGGCCCGCATGTCAAATGCCTACACCGGTTTCATAAAAACATTCGTCATCGTGCCTGCCCGTAGCGGTTCCAAGGGCATCACCGATAAAAACATCAAATTGCTGGCCGGCAAGCCCTTGTTGGCCTGGACTGCCGAAGCCGTCAAGCAAGCCAATTTACACAATTACTTAGCGATTCTATCCACCGATTCGGATGCCTATGCCGATATAGGACGATCGGTTGGTCTAAGCGTACCGTTTCTACGTCCCGCCGTTTGCGCGGGTGATACTTCCAGTGCCTTGCAGGTGGTAGAGCATGCCCTGGCCTGGTTTAAAGACCAATACGATTATGTCCCGGTGCAAGTGATGTGGCTGCAGCCCACCTCGCCGTTAAGAAGCGCCGGCGTTATCAACCAGGCGATGGAATTAATCGCCAAGCCCGGTGTTGAGGCGGTGGTTGGTTGTAAAGAGATTCACCGCGATTTAACCACGTTGTTCGCCCGAAATGACGGATTTTTGACGCCGTTAGCACCCAAACAGGCGGTGCAAACCCGGCGCCAAGATGTGCAACCGTTGCTGACGCCCAACGGCGCCATGTACTTATGCAAAACTGCGGCATTGTTGGAACAACGAACGTTTTTTCCCGAGCAGACCCTGCCTTTGATCATGGACGATATGATGAGTCTGGATATTGATACCCCCACCGATTGGCTAATGGCCGAGGCCTTGTTCCATCCCGAGGTGGCGAATGCCTAAAGCACTGGTGACCGGCGCCGATGGTTTTATCGGCTCGCATCTGACGGAAATGTTGGTGGCACAAGGCTATACCGTTAAGGCACTGGCGCAATATAACTCGTTCAATAGCTGGGGTTGGCTGGATACTATTGCGTGTTTGGATGCGGTGGAGGTTGTCACCGGCGACGTGCGCGACCCACATTTTTGCAAATTGCTTACCCGCGATACCGAGGTGATTTTTCACTTGGCGGCGCTGATTGCCATTCCCTATTCCTATGTGGCGCCGGACAGTTATGTCGATACCAATATTAAAGGCACGTTGAATATTTGCCAAGCGGCTAAAGAAAACGGTGTAAGCCGCGTGATCCATACTTCAACCAGCGAAGTATACGGCTCGGCGCGTTATGTACCTATCGACGAGCAACACCCGTTGCAGCCGCAATCGCCTTACAGCGCCTCAAAAATTGCCGCCGACGCCATGGCCATGAGTTTTTACAACGCATTCAATCTGCCGCTTACCGTGGCCCGTCCGTTCAATACTTTCGGCCCACGGCAATCGGCGCGCGCGGTAATTCCAACCATCATCAGCCAAATCGCCGCAGGCAAGAAACAAATTCAGTTGGGCGACGTATCGCCGACTCGGGATTTTAATTATGTGGAAGATACCTGCCGAGGCTTTATCGCGCTGGCCGAAGCTGAAAACACCATAGGTGAAACCGTCAATATCGGTTCGGGCCGGGAAATTTCAGTGTTCGATACCTTAAATTTGATTAAACAAAGCATGGCCGGCGATGTTGAATTCATTGTCGATGAGCAGCGCCTGCGTCCGGAGAAATCGGAAGTCAGCCGGCTGTGCTGCGACAACCGCAAAATCAGAATGCTCACCGGTTTTGAGCCGCAAGTCGGTTTGGAAGAAGGTTTGCAGCGCACGATTGCCTGGTTTCTCAACCCGGATAACCTTAAACACTATAAAGCGGATCTGTACAATGTTTGACAGCTTTATCCGGCTGGTCCGGGAGATTTATCAAACCGATGCTTTCATACCGTTGCATGCGCCGCGTTTTCTGGGCAACGAGAAAAAGTATCTTAACGATGTGCTAGACAGCACCTATGTTTCCACCATAGGCCCTTACGTCGAGCGTTTCGAAGCCGAGGTTGCCAAATTTACCGGGGCACGTTACGCCGTGGCGACGGTAAGCGGCACGGCGGCTTTGCATACCGCGCTGATTCTGGCGGGGGTTAAACCCGGCGAGGAAGTCATCACCCAGGCCTTGACTTTTACCGCCACCGCTAACGCGGTGCATTACTGCGGCGCCGAGCCGGTGTTTATCGATGTTGAGCGTTCCACATTGGGGATGTCGGTAGTAGCCTTGGACCGGTTTTTAGCAGAACGCACCGAACGGCGCGGGGATTATTTCTTTAATAAAAAAACCGGTAAGCGCATCGCTGCTTGCCTGCCAATGCATACTTTCGGCCATCCATGCGATATACCGGGGTTGTTGGAAGTTTGCCGGCGTTACCAGCTGCCCCTGGTGGAAGATGCCGCGGAGGCGTTAGGCAGTCGCTTGAACGGCAAACATTGCGGAACTTTCGGGTTATTGGGCGCGATCAGTTTTAACGGCAATAAAATCATGACCACCGGCGGTGGCGGCATGATTTTGACCGACGATGAAAATCTGGCCAAAGAAGCCCTGCATTTGACAACAACGGCCAAGCTGCCGCATCCCTGGCAATTTGTGCATGACCGCATCGGCTTTAACTACCGCATGCCTAATCTCAATGCCGCCTTAGGTGTGGCGCAATTGGAAAGTCTGCCGGTTTATGTACAAAAAAAGCGGGCCCTGGCCCAGGTTTATCGTGAATGGAGCCGTAAACACGGTTTTGTCAGCGTTGATGAACCGGTTTCAGCCGCTTCGAACTATTGGTTAAATGCTTTGGTATTAAGCGATATTCAACAGCGCGACGAGTTTTTACAGTTTTCGCTGGGGCAAAAAGTGATGACCCGGCCGGTGTGGGAACCTTTAAACCATTTGCCGGCGTACCGGCATTGCTGCCACGATGGCTTGACCAATACCCTCTGGCTGGCTGACCGATTGGTTAACCTGCCCAGCAGCGTTACGCCATGACCGCCAGGCCGCGTACAATTTGCGTGGTGACCGGTTCCAGAGCCGAATACGGTTTGTTGTTCTGGCTGCTTAAAGCCATCGCGGGCGATCCCGAGCTGAAATTGCAATTGGCGGCTACCGGCATGCATTTGTCGCCCGAATTCGGTTTAACGGTAAACCGGATCGAACAGGATGGATTCACTGTTGACCGCAAAGTGGAAATGTTGTTATCCGCCGACAGCCCCGTGGCTATCGCCAAATCCGTGGGCTTGGGTGTAATCGGTTTTGCCGATGCCTTGGCGGACTTAAAGCCGGATTTACTGGTGATTCTGGGCGACCGTTTCGAAATTTTTGCCGCCGCGCAAGCCGCCATGATACTGCGTATCCCGATTGCTCATATTCACGGCGGGGAGTTGACCGAAGGCGCGGTGGATGAAGCTATACGTCATGCCTTGACGAAAATGTCGCATTTACACTTTACCGCCGCCGAGGCATACCGGCAGCGGGTGATCCAGCTGGGCGAGGCGCCGGAACGAGTGTTTAACACCGGCGCGCCGGGCCTTGACCACATCGGCCAAACCCGGTTGCTGGAGCGTCATGAATTTGAGCAAACTACCGGATTTACCTTGGGCCCACGCAACGTGCTGGTCACGTTTCACCCGGTAACGCTGGAGCAGGGCACGGCAGGCGCGCAATTCAACGAATTACTGTCGGTATTGGAAAGCCTGAAAGACACCCATGTGCTGTTTACCTTGCCGAATGCCGACACCGAAGGTCGGGTCATCATTGAGTTAATCCAGGATTACCACCAGCGCCGGCCACAGTGCACGGCAGTGTTTTCCGCTATGGGTTCGCAGCTGTATTTATCGGCGCTGCAACTGGTCGATGTGGTGGCGGGTAATTCTTCCAGCGGCATCATCGAAGCGCCTGCATTGAAAACCGCTACCGTCAATATCGGCGACCGCCAAAAAGGGCGCTTGTGCGCCGATAGCATCATTCATTGCCGACCGGAGCGGGCATCGATTCAGGCGGCGTTTGAGCAGGCATTCTCGGCCGGCTTTGGTGAGCGTCTGGTAAGCGTGCAAAATCCCTACGGCAACGGCGGGGCCGCCGGCAAGATAGTAAAAGTGTTAAAGCAGTACCCGCTGGATGGGTTGTTGAAAAAACCGTTTTATGACATCGGGAGGTAAAACACAGGATGCGCGTATTTATCATTGCTGAAGCCGGGGTGAATCATAACGGCGATTTAGACACGGCTTATCAGTTAGTGGATGCGGCGGTGGCGGCGGGTGCCGATGCCGTCAAGTTTCAGACCTTTAAAGCGGAAAATCTGGTCACCCGCCACGGCGTCAAAGCCGACTACCAAAAAACCGATGGCGAGCCCGGCGAAAGCCAGCTGGCCATGCTCAAGCGGCTGGAGCTTAAATATGAATTTCATTTTCAATTGCGGGATTATTGCAGGCGTAAGGGTATTCAGTTTTTATCCACCGCGTTTGATTTCGAAAGTCTGGCGTTTCTGGTCAACGAACTGAATGTCCCGGTTTTGAAACTGCCGTCGGGTGAAATTAGCAATGGCCCGTTTTTACTGGCGCATGCCCGTACCGGCAAAAAAATTATCTTATCCACCGGGATGGCCACCTTAGGCGAAGTGGAAACCGCGCTGTCGGTGCTGGCTTTTGGTTATTTAATGGATGATAAGCCGCCGTCGCTGCAAGCGTTTGCGCAAGCCTACGCTTCCGAACCAGGCCGGGCGGCGTTGCAAGAAAACGTCACCTTATTGCATTGCACATCCGAGTATCCCACCCCGCCCGCCAACATTCATTTGCGCGCCATGGATACCTTGCAGCAAGCCTTTGCGCTTAAGGTCGGCTATTCCGACCACAGCATCGGCCTGACCATTCCGATTGCAGCCGTAGCGCGCGGTGCCAGCGTTATCGAAAAGCATTTTACTTTGGATAAGACGCTGGAAGGCCCGGACCATAAGGTCTCTCTGGAACCCGATGAGTTGAAAGCCATGGTCGCCGGCATCCGTGAAGTTGAACTAGCCTTGGGCGACTCCCGCAAATGGCCTCAGCCCATGGAGTTGAAGAACCGTGAAGTCGTGCGTAAAAGTCTGGTTGCCCGGACTGTTATCGCCGAAGGTGAACGCTTCAGTGAAGCCAATGTCGACGTCAAACGACCCGGCAGCGGCACCAGTCCCATGCTGTACTGGGACACCTTGGGCCGTCTCAGCGACCGGGCTTATCAAGCCGATGAGCTGCTGTAATGCCCGCTGGCTAAACCCATGATCAAGCCGGTTATTTTGATGGGCAGCGGCGGGCACGCCAAAGTTCTGGCGGCCATGCTGAAAAAACTGGACTGCCCGGTGCTGGGCGTCACCGGCCCGGCATTGGCCGAAGGCGGCGAAGTGTTCGGTTTTCCGGTGTTGGGCGGCGATAACGCCATCGCTAACTTTCCCCCGGATCGCATTGAGCTGGTCAACGGCCTGGGCTCCTTGCCCCGCGACCAAGGTTTAAGGCAGCGATTATTCGAACAGTTTCACGCCCGCGGCTACGCCTTTAAAACCCTGGTCGACCCCACCGCCATGCTGGCGGGCGATGTGGTTTTGGGCGAGGGTGTGCAAGTGATGGCCGGCGTCATAATTCAGGCAGGCACGCAAATTGCTAATAACGTTATTGTCAACAGCGGCGCCATCATTGAGCATGATTGCTCAATTGGTTGCCATAACCATATCGCACCGGGCGCGGTGCTTTGCGGCGCTGTAATAACAGGCGATAACGTGCATATCGGCTCGGGCGCGGTTGTCATTCAGGGTTGTTCTCTAGGCGCAGGCTGTATCGTCGGCGCGGGGAGCGTATTGACTACCAGCATTGCCGGCCGGCACATCGTTTATCCGCCACGTTCAATCATAAAAAATTTAGAACGGGATTAATCATGATAGAAAACTGGCAAGAAGCATTAATCAACCCCCGAACCAGCTTGCGTGAAACCATGAAAGTCATCGACAAAGCCGCGTTGCAGATCGCCGTGGCGGTGGATGACGCCGGGAAATTAGTCGGCGTGGTGACCGACGGCGATATTCGCCGGGCGTTAATTCGCGGCCTAGCTTTGGAGTGTACGGTGAGTGAGGTCATGAGCAGCAACCCTAAAATCGCCTCCGCGCATGATTCTAAAACCAAGTTGATAGCGCTGATGGAGTCTCATAACTTATACCAGTTGCCGGTGGTGGATTCGGACGGCCGCGTGGTCGGCTTGCAGACTTTACAAGCGCTATATAAACAACCTTTGTACCAGAATCCGGTAGTGCTGATGGCGGGCGGCTTCGGCACCCGGCTGCGGCCGCTCACCAACAATTGCCCTAAACCTTTGTTGGAGATTGGCGGCAAACCCATTTTGGAAACTATTCTCGAGAATTTCATCAGTTGCGGTTTCCGGCATTTTTATATCACCGTGCATTATCTGGCCGAGCAGATTAAAAATCATTTCGGCGACGGCCGCCGCTGGGGCATCAGCATCCATTACATCGATGAGAACGAACCTTTGGGTACTGCCGGCGCGGTAGGCTTGCTGCCGGATAATCTGCCGGATTTGCCGATGATCGTGATGAACGGTGATATTTTGACGCAAGTCGATTTCGGACGCTTGCTGGCTTATCACAACGAGCGGCAAGGCATTGCCACTTTGTGTGTGCGTCAATACGAATACCAAATTCCCTACGGCGTGGTCAGCCTGGATGACCAACGAGTCACCGGCATTGTGGAAAAACCCGTGCACACCTGCTTTTCCAACGCCGGTATTTATGTGCTCAACTACGCGTTGGTAAAAGCCATCAGCCAACAGCGCAAGGTTGATATGCCGGACTTATTAAGCCAGCAGATTGCGGCAGGCGAGGTGGTGTCTATGTTTCCGGTACAGGATTACTGGCTGGATATTGGCCGGGAAGCCGATTTTTTGCGTGCACAAGGTGAGTTCTCCCAATTTTTTTAAAAAATTTATTAAAGAAATTGAAAACCGGGCCGATAACTTAATCGACTTTTCTAATTTAAGTTTTTCCAGGCAACGTAATCAATTTCTCACCTGGCTTTCAGGTGAATGTGGAGGGTAATACCATGGCACTAACAGTCAACACCAATATTTCATCAATTAGCGCACAGCGCTCATTAAACAGCTCTACCAATGACCTGCAAACATCATTGCAACGTTTGTCATCCGGTTTGAGAGTTAACTCCGCCAGAGACGACGCGTCAGGTCTGGCGATTGCGAACCGAATTAATTCACAAATTCGTGGTTCAACGGTAGCGGTCAGAAACGCCAACGACGGTATTTCGGTAGCTCAAACAGCCGACGGCGCGCTGGCGGCGATTACCGATACCTTACAACGGCAACGGGATTTAGCGGTACAAGCGGCCAACGGCGGTGTCGTCACCTCAAGCGACCGTCAAAAACTGCAAACTGAATTCAAACAGCTGGGCCAGGAAATTGACCGTATTATTAAGAACACCACGTTCAACGGTAAACAAATTCTTAATGGTTCACTGAATGCCGGTGCGGTTTTCCAAGTCGGCGCAAATACCGCCACCGATAACCAAATTACCTTTTCCATTACCAGTACCGCTAAATTAACCGGCTTAAGCGCGGTTTTAGGCACCAACAACGGATTATCGATCGGTTCGGCAGCTACAGTTACTAACATTAGAGCGGTTATCGACAAAATCGATTTGGCACTCAACAACATTGATACCACGCGTGCCACATTGGGTGCGGTACAAAACCGGTTTACCACTACGATTTCAAATTTGAATTCTTCCATTGAAAACCAAAGTGCATCGCGTTCACGGATTATTGATGCCGACTTTGCTTCAGAAACTGCAAACTTGAGCCGTAACCAGATTTTGCAACAGGCCGGAACCGCGATTTTGTCGCAGGCTAACCAGTCTAACCAGGGTGTTCTGAGCTTGCTCAGATAATGAGATCGGTTGAGGAGCTGAAGAAGCCGCTGTTTGCGGCTTCTTCAATGGTATGAACAATGAACAAAGGTGCATGTCATGAGCAGTGAAATTACCAATGTATCGACGCTTGCTTCGGTGGCTGCCGTGCGAATTGACAGACGGGTTCAAGGTGAAAATAACTTGCAAGATACCAATGCTGTAGTCAGAGCTACAGCCTCTGACTCTGATGAATCAGGCCCTGCGGGTATTAAAAAAGCGAATACTGCGCAATCACTGAAAACGGTAAAAAATGTAACGGATACTGCAAATCCGTATTTGCAGGCAGTAAACCGTAATCTTGAATTCAAAGTTGATTCTTCTACCCAGGAAGTAGTTGTGAAAGTGGTTGACAGTGCTAACGG
Source organism: Methylobacter sp. (assembly GCA_002928495.1). GTDB lineage: Bacteria > Pseudomonadota > Gammaproteobacteria > Methylococcales > Methylomonadaceae > WM-3-3. The sequence goes on from PERF01000032.1 coordinate 10,433, forward strand.
TAAGGTCGTAAGGCAAATACCGTCAGAGGAAATTTTGACGTTCATAAAACGGCTACAAGAATTGGATGGACAAAACGGGTCTATACTTCAAGATCGGGCATAACTTTTAAGGTAGCATCATGGCAGCTATTTCAGCGGCAGGTTTAGGCAGTGGAATTGATATCAATTCATTAGTTCAGCAGTTGGTTTCCAGTGAGGGCCAGCCGCAGTTCAATGCGATTAATAATCAAATATCCGCAGCTCAAACCCGTTTGAGCGCGCTAGGTAGCTTAAATAGTGCGTTGTCCAGTTTTCAGACGGCGGTGCAAAGGCTTAAAAACGCCAGTGCGTTTCAGCCCAACACCGCAACGTCTTCCGATGAAACTATCGCTAGAGTCACTGCCGGCACGGGCTCAGTTTCAGGAACCCACACCTTGGAGGTTCAGGCGCTGGCCAAAGCCCAGAATTCGATTTCCACAGCCGAGTTTGCCGATTTTACCGACGTAGTCGGCACCGGTACCTTAACCTTCACCAAAGGTTCCGGTTCATCGTTTTCGGTCACCATTGATTCAACCAACAACACGTTGGACACTTTACGCGATGCTATCAATAACGCTACCGATAACAATGGTTTGGTGGCTAGCATTATTAGTGTCGATAGCACCACGACACCAGGCACTACCATTAAAAAACTGGTGTTGACGGCTAAAGAAGCCGGCACGGCTAACGCGTTTACCGTAACCGGTACCGATGGTGACGGCAATGGTACCGACAATGCCGGATTATCCCGACTGTTCAGCACGAATTTAAACAATCAGACCACAGCCAGTGACGCGGTAATTAAAATTGACGGCCAAACCGCAACCCGCAGCACCAATAGCATCAATGATGTTTTGCCGGGCATTACCTTTGATTTGCAATCCGCCGAAATCGGTAAGGAAATCAATATTAATGTCAACGTGGATACCAAAAGCGTAACCGCAACCTTGAACGGTTTTATCACGGCTTACAACAATTTACGTAACACCACCAACAGCTTGGGCAGGTTTGCTGCCGCCGGTTCAAACAGTAACGGGCCCTTGCTTGGGGATTCCACGCTACGTTTGATTACCGGGCAATTGCGTCAGGATACGTCAGGTACGGTCAGTTCCGCGCCTGAAAACTTCAATACCTTGGCTTCGGTTGGCATCAATATCGACCGTAGTGGGGTTATATCGCTGGATAGTACGCAGTTGCAAACCGCGCTAAACAATAATCCGAATGCCTTGAGCAATGTTTTTGCCTCTACGGATGGCGTGGCAACTCGGCTGGATGCCCGTTTGACGGATTATTTACAATCGGGTGGATCGCTGGATTCGCAGCAAAAAACACTAAACACCCGGATAACCAGATTAAACGACCAGACCGCTGCCGTGCAACGGCGGCTGGATAGTTTACAAGCCAGTTTGACAAGACAATTTACGGCTTTGGATGTGGCGGTTGCGCAATTCAACACTACCGGCAGTTTCTTGACTCAGCAATTTGGCTAGTAACCATTTTTTACCGAATTTAATAAAGGAGTTTTAAAAATGTACGCAAATCTTCAAAGACAGCATGCCGCCAAGCAGTATGCCAACGTACATAACGAAACCCGCTTGGAAGATGCCACGCCGCACCGTTTGATCCAAATGTTGATGGAGGGCTTTCTGGCTAGGGTTAATTCAGCCAAAGGAGCCATAGAATATGGTGATTTTGAGGGTAAGGCGCACTTTATCTCTAGGGCAGTGGATATTGTCGGCGGTTTAAACGAAGCGTTGGATATGGAAAAAGGCGGAGAAATAGCCGCCAATCTGAACAGCTTATACCGCTACATGAGCGAACGGCTTTTGCATGCGAGCCTGACCAATGACCCCGCCGTATTAGACGAAGTGGCCGCCTTGATGAAAGAGATCAAAGAAGCCTGGGATGCCATAAAAAATTGATTACAAGGAGAATGCCATGCAATATTTGCAAGCACAAGCCGACCGGTTGGCCGGATTTAGCGAATCCATCCAGCAGTGTTTAGAGACTGAGGCCTGGGACAATCTCCAGCTGGTTCTGGAAGCCCGGCACCAGTACTTGGAAATCATGTTCGCTGAACCTATGCAAGGTGAGATTCGTGAAGAAGCATTGGCTTTGGCGGAACAGATTATTCAACAAGACAAGAAGTTTACCCGCCGGGTGACAGAACAGCGCGATCGGGTCCGGCAGCAACAATTATCACTGGCAAACGGAAAAAAAGCCGTGCACGCCTACCATTCCGAAACCATCCAATCCGCCTGAATCTAACCGGCAAAATATTGCCGGTTGTCTGGAGCAATTGACCGTCAACCGGCAATGACTTCAGAACTTTATTCCTGCGCCTGCGTCAGAAAACCGGCATTATCGGCAGAATCATTACGGCAGGATGGTTGTTAACCCCAAAAAACAGCTGAAAACAAGGATTTAAGTGTCATTTTATTAACATGGCACAAAAAATGAATAGAGAATGTCAAGAGTTTTAATGCTCGCTTTTTGACAACTGTTCAGGGGAAATCCTATGGCGTTAACAATTAATACCAACCTGGCTTCGCTAAGTGCCCAGCGAAACTTAAATAGTTCAACCAATGATTTGCAAACCTCGTTGCAAAGATTGTCGTCCGGTTTAAGAGTCAACTCCGCCCAAGACGATGCTGCGGGCCTGGCTATTGCAGACCGCATTAACTCGCAAATCCGCGGTCAAACCGTAGCGGTTAGAAATGCCAACGACGGCATTTCAATTGCGCAAACCGCCGATGGTGCCTTGGCTTCAATTACCGAGACGTTACAGCGGCAAAGGGATCTAGCGGTACAAGCAGCCAACTTTGGTGTTGTGACTTCCAGCGACCGGCAAAAATTGCAAACGGAATTCAAGCAATTAGCCCAGGAGGTGGATCGTATCATCAAAAACACCACTTTTAACGGTAAACAAATTCTTAACGGTTCGCTCAATACCGGCGCGGTTTTTCAAGTTGGCGCCAATACCACCGCCGACAACCAAATTTCCTTTACTATCGGCAGTTTTACCAAAACCGCTGGTTTAAGCGCGGTTTTGGGAAGTCAACTTTCCATCGGTTCGGTTGCTACACTCACCAAGATTAAAAGCGTTATCGATAAAATCGATTTGGCGCTGAACAATATCGATATTACCCGGGCGAATTTGGGTGCCGTACAAAACCGGTTCAGTACCACGATTGCCAATTTACAGTCATCTATTGAAAACCAAAGCGCGTCACGCTCACGCATTATCGACGCCGATTTCGCCGCAGAAACCGCCAACTTAAGCCGTAATCAGATTTTACAGCAAGCCGGCACGGCAATTCTGTCGCAGGCCAACCAGTCCGGACAAGGCGTGCTCAGTTTGTTACGTCAGTAGTGCCGTTTAGCTAAGTTTTTCAACCGGATCAATACCCTGTGGATGCCGATAGACTCTCTTATAGTTGCGATGCCGGGCCGGCTAAAACCAATAGCTTTGGCGAACAGTATTTTTACAATCTGAACCGCAGTAGTTTTGACAAAATCAGTGCGCAAGCGCTGTTTGATGCCAAATTTGCGGAGCCGTTGTTCACGCCGGATATGCTCAATGTCATTATCGGTACCGATTCCGGTTTGCTGCCGCAATATCTGCAGCACAAAGGTTTGGCCAAAGGCAGCCGCTATATTTTCGTGGAGCCCCCGGAGATTTTGGCTCAACTTGAGGCGGCCGGCGTATTAACCGGGCTTGATGAAGCCATAGCCTGCATCAGCATGGAATCGTGGTCGACCCAGTCCGAAGCCTTCAAAATCGGCGATTACTTTTACATCAATGCCACCAAGCTGCTGAACTCAATTGGCGCCGAGGATGATTTTATTCACCAATATGCCGAACTCAGTTGGCATATGAATGAAATAATGTCCACGGAGCATTGGAAGCACAGCATGTCATTAGGCAATGAAAGCTTTACCGCCATGCAAATCTACAACATGCCCGATAATCAGCGTCCGGCCAAGCTACTGGAAAAGTTGTTTGACGGAAAGACCGCGGTTTTACTGGCGGGCGGCCCTTCGTTGGATGAAGCGTTGCCGTGGGTGATAGAGAACCGGCAAAAAATTGCCGTCTTTGCCGTATCCAGGATTTGCAGACAGTTATTGCAGCATGAGATAGAGCCGGATTTTATTTTTTCGGTAGATCCTACCGACCTGAGTTTTGACATCAGCAAGGAAATGCTTAATTTTAGTGATAAGCCTATTTTTGTTTACGCCTATCACGCCATCCCGCAATTAGTCAGCCAATGGCACGGTTTAGGGTTTTACCTGGGCAACCGGTTTCCCTGGAAAACCGATTTGAACGAAGCCAATCTCGAAGGCTCCGGGCCGACGGTGACCAATACCGCCCTGACTACCGCCTATTACATGGGCTTTAAACGTATTATTCTGGCGGGAGTGGATTTGTGTTTTACCCAAGAGGGTTACACCCATGCCAAAGGCAGTGACGAACATTTGGCCGGCCCTCGGTTTAATTTGACGGCGCTGCAAGTAGAGACCAATGCCGGATTTTTGGCGCCCACCAGCTGCGATTTTGCCGCTGCCATAGAATCCCTGTCACTACAAGCCAAAGCGATTACCGCCAAGGATTGCCGGTTGATCAGTTGTTCCGGAAATGCGGCGCGGGTTGAAAGCGTGGACTATATTCCCTTGGCCGATATTATTCTGGACAACCAAACTCTGGATGTGCATGCCACGGTAACGCAGGTTTTGGCAAAACAAACCGCCCAAACCGATGCCGACAAAGTACTGGCGGAACTTAAACGAGTCCGCTTCCAAATGCAGGCTATCAAAGACTTGTCCGAAACGGCATTAACCATCAACGCGCAAATGTACACGGCGGATGGGCTGATAGCGGATTACAAAGATAAGAAAAAGCTCGACCAAATCGAGAAAAAACTAAAACGCACCTATAAACTCTACGCCAAGTTGGTTAAAAGATTCGGGATACGCAGTTTTATCAAAATTACCAAGCCCTTCGACAATACCGACTGGACTGCCGAAGAGGCCAAAGCCCTTTGCCAAGTCTATTACGAAGCCTATCGCGATGGCGCTAATAAATTACTACTGCTTTTGGATGCCGGCATAGCGAAATTCAAAGCCCGCCAGGAAGAATATTCATCAACGCCCGATTGGCAGGTTTTACTGACACAATGGCGTAAAGATAAAAGTTTTGCCAGAGCGAAAATATGGCGCCGTCTGCATCCGGATTCAACATTACCCGAAGCCATAGTTAAAGAATTTGAAGAACTGGAGCAACAGCTGGCAAGCGTTTTGAGCAATCAACAAACCAAACATTTTGCCAGGGCTAAAACTCACAGTAATGTCGGCTTTTTGAAAAAACGTGCGATATTGTTGTTCAGTCACAAAAAATGCGCCGAACTGGAAAGCTTATTAAACGCTTTGGATCAGCATGACCCGGAAGTTGTAAAACCTTACCGCTACTTGATTGAAGGCTATATCGCTGAATTGAAACACGATCACGAAGCCGCTTTAACCGCTTACCACAGCTTGATAAACATGAACGAACCCTGGTTGCTGGAAGAAGTCTTGCAGCGTATCGCAGCGATCAGCCTGGGCCGGGCGGAGCAAGAACAAGCTAATCTGGCTTTACAATGTTTAGCTCAAGTCAACCCGTCGTACCTGCCGTTTTATGCGGAAGCACAGCGTATCAGTGGTGAATTGTTGCCGGCGATAGACAGTTACAACGCCTACATTACCCAATTCCCTGATGATGTGTTGGCGCAAATTAAACTGGCGATGCTGTTTATGGAAAACAAAGTCTTTGATGCCGCCAGGGTCATGTTGGACTTCATATTAGCCAAACAACCGGATTCGGAAGCCGCACGCAAGTTGAAAAAACAATTGCCGTCGGCTGCTTAGTAAAATTCCGGTTCGGTTTAAACCCTACCCAGGATATTTTCCAACACCAGCTTGCTGCCGAAATAAGCCAGCAAAAGTAGAAAAAAGCCCGCCCATGTCCATTGAATGGCTAACTTTCCGCGCCAGCCGTAGCGGCTGCGGCCGATCAAAAGCCCGGAAAAAATTATCCAGGCCAAAATCGACAATACGGTTTTATGTACTAAATGCTGGGCAAACAAGTCTTTAATAAAAATAAAGCCGCTGGCCAACGAGATAGTTAAAAAAAACACCCCAACCGCCAGCATCTGAAACAGCAGAATTTCCATGGTCTGTAACGGCGGCAAGGACTGAATAAAGCGCTTGGGTGGATGGCTTTTTAACTGCTGATCCTGAATCGCCAGCATAATCGCCTGGATGGCGGCTATGTTGAGCAGGCTGAAAGCAATAATGGACGTCAAAACGTGTGCACCGATTTCCCAGTCGTGAATCTGCAAATACCGGTTTTTTTCCGGGAGTAAAAGTTCCAGCCCCAACATACCCGCAGCTACCGGAAAAACCATAATGCCGAGTTTCTCCACCGGTTTGTTGAGCGCCGCCAGCATTAATAACAAAGCGACTATCAGGGAAACTAACGACGAAGTGCTGAGAATACTGAAGTTGAAGCCGGTATTAAGCTGCCACGGCTCGCTTATGTAGAGCGCATGCAAACCGATTGCCAGCCAAGCCAGCACGATCGGTGTCAGCTGCGAGGCGTTTTGGTAAAATTTCCGGGCTATAAGCACGGTGCAGGACAAATAAGCCGCAATAGCAAATAAAGCAAATACCGTGTAGTTCATTGGGAGGCAGGTTAATCACAACTGATGCAAAGGTCTCCCGCTATGTTAATATAATCAACACAATAGTCCTAGTGCCTTCAAAAAAGCCCTATCAGTAACCCAAACTCAAAGGCTTGCCGCCCAGGGACAAAGGTTGCTCGGTTTCCGGCCAATGCCGAAACTTGGTGTTTAACTCACTCAATCAAGCGAATATAAGTAACGTTATGTTTGATAACTTAACAGACCGATTAAATAGTACTCTCAAAAATCTCAAAGGCCAGGGCCGCCTAACCGAAAACAACATTAAAGACACCTTGCGCGAAGTCAGGCTGGCGTTGCTGGAGGCGGATGTGGCTTTACCGGTGGTGACCGATTTTGTCGAAAACGTCAGGCTAGGCGCGCTGGGTAAGGAAGTGCAGACCAGTTTGTCGCCGGGGCAGGCCATGATCAAGCTGGTTCAGGCCGAACTGGTCAAAGCCATGGGCGATTCCAACGCCGAGCTCGACCTGAAAACCGTGCCTCCGGCGATCATCCTGATGGCGGGTTTGCAAGGCGCCGGTAAAACCACCACGGTTGCTAAATTAGGCCGATGGCTAAAAGAGACTCAAAAGAAAAAAGTCGGCGTGGTCAGTGCCGACATATACCGCCCGGCCGCGATCAAACAATTGGAAACCTTGGCTAACGATCAAGGGCTTGAGTTTTTTGCCAGCGATACCTCGCAAAACCCGGTGGATATCGCCAAAAACGCTATCGAAGCGGCCAGGCGTAAATACCTGGATGTCGTTATCGTCGACACCGCCGGACGCATGCATATCGACGGCGAAATGATGGATGAAATCAAAGCCCTGCATGCCGCGATTAATCCTATCGAAACTTTATTCGTGGTCGACAGCATGACCGGGCAGGATGCCGCCAATACCGCGAAAGCTTTTAACGACGCGCTGCCGCTGACCGGCGTGATTCTGACTAAAGCCGACGGCGACGCCCGTGGTGGCGCGGCTTTGTCTATCCGCCACATAACCGGCAAGCCGATTAAATTTATCGGTGTCGGCGAAAAAGCGACGGCGCTGGAGCCGTTTTACCCGGACCGCATGGCTTCGCGTATTTTAGGCATGGGCGACGTGTTGGGCTTGATTGAGGAAATTGAGCAGAAAGTCGATAAACAAAAAGCCGAAAAACTCGCCAAAAAACTGCAAAAAGGCAAAGGTTTCGATCTGGAAGACTTCCGCGAACAGCTGATGCAAATGCAAAGCATGGGCGGCATTAGCTCCATGCTCGACAAGCTGCCGGGCATGGGCAACGTCCCCCAGGAAATGAAAGATAAAGTCAACGATAAGGAACTTTCTCGCCAAATTGCCGTGATCAATTCCATGACCATGCAAGAGCGGCGCTATCCGGATTTAATCAAAGGCAGCCGCAAGCAGCGCATAGCCAGCGGCTGCGGGCAAGAGCTGCACGATGTTAACCGCATGCTCAAGCAATTTAAAATGATGGAAAAAATGATGAAGAAGTTCAAAAAAGGCAATATGGCCAATATGATGCGGGGTATTCAAGGGAATATGCGTGGTTTACGGATGTAATGCTAAAAAAATGCAGTAAACCGTTAAATTGTTTTTCACAATAAAAATAAAATCGCGTAAAATAGTCAGATTATATTGACTAAAAGTTTTTCGAGGAATTTTGATGGTATCGATTCGTCTTTCCAGAGGTGGTGCAAAAGACCATCCTTTTTACCACATTGTTGTGACTGACAGCAGAAACAGCCGCGACGGCCGCTATCTTGAGCGCGTTGGCTTTTTTAATCCGCTGGCCCGCGGTCAGGAAGAACGCTTGCGCATAGACAGCGAGCGCGTGGCGTATTGGCAGTCAAATGGGGCGCAGCCTTCCGAACGTGTTGCCAAATTGATTAAAGACGCGCGTAAAGCTGCCGTTTAAACCGCTTGCCCCAGCAAAACCAGATAGAAGTCGGCAAAATTTGCGGTGTTTTCGGCATTCAAGGCTGGGTAAAAGTATTTTCTTATACTGATCCCATTGACAATATTTTGAGTTATTCGCCTTGGCTGCTCAAAAATAATGCCGACAACAAAATAATCAAGGTAATTCGCGGAAAGTTTCAGGGCAAAGGCATCATCGCTCAGCTTGAAGACATCAGCGACCGTGACTTGGCTGAAGCGCTGATAGGTTTTGATATTTTTATTGATGCCAGCCAATTGCCCAAAGCCGGTGCCGGCGAATATTACTGGTCGGATTTGATCGGTTTGGTTGTGGAAACCCTGGACGGTGTCTCGCTAGGCCGCATTGACAGCCTGATGGAGACCGGTGCCAATGATGTGATAATTGTTCAGGGCGAAAAAGAACGGGCAATTCCCTTCTTGCAAGGCTCGACAATTAAAACCATCGATTTAGCCGCCGGCAAAATGGTGGTGGATTGGGATCCTGAGTTTTAACCGTCATGCAGTTTGACGTGGTCAGCTTGTTTCCGGACATGATCAACGCGGCGGCAGGATACGGCGTTACCGGGCGGGCTTTAGAGCGCGGAATCGTCAAACTTTCGGTGTGGAATCCAAGAGATTATACCCAAGACCGGCACAAAACCGTAGACGACCGGCCTTACGGCGGCGGTCCGGGTATGCTGATGAAATACCAGCCCTTGCATGATGCAGTAATCGATGCCGTGCAAACGCTGAAGCCGATAGCGGGCAAAACCGATACCAAAGTGGTTTATCTCAGCCCCCAAGGTAAACCGTTGACGCAAGCCTTGCTAATGGATGCCAGCCGGCTTACCCAGCTGGTTTTAGTGGCAGGCCGCTACGAAGGGGTGGATGAACGCTTTATCTGCCTGGATTGCGATGAAGAATGGTCGATTGGCGATTATGTCATCAGCGGTGGCGAGTTGGCGGCGCTGGTGGTAATCGATGCGATTACCCGGTTGTTGCCGGGTACATTAGGCGATGAAGAGTCGGCGCAACAGGATTCTCATAGCGACGGTTTACTGGATTGTCCGCATTATACAAGGCCGGAAACTTTGCAAGATCATGCGGTTCCGGAGGTTTTATTAAGCGGCAACCATGCGCGGATTGCGCGCTGGCGGATGAAGCAGGCATTAGGCCGGACTTGGTTGAGACGGCCGGATTTATTGGAAGCCAAATTATTAAGTGTTGAGCAACAGCAATTGCTTGAAGAATTTAAGATAGAATTTGATATAAAAAGGTGTGGTCATGAGCAACATAATTGATGAAATTGAAGCGGCGCAATTAAAGCAGATTCCGGATTTTTCGCCGGGTGATACTGTCGTTGTGCAAGTAAAAGTAAAAGAAGGTGAGCGCGAACGTATTCAGGCGTTTGAAGGTATCGTGATCGCCAAACGTAACCGCGGTTTGAATTCCGCCTTCACCGTTAGAAAAATTTCCCACGGCACCGGCGTAGAGCGTGTTTTCCAGACACACAGCCCGATGATTAACGAAATTACCGTTAAACGCCGTGGTGATGTCAGAAGAGCCAAGTTGTATTATCTGCGCGGCTTGACCGGTAAAGCGGCCCGGATTAAAGAAAAAGTTTAAAATTAAAAAAATTAAACTCGAAAAAGGCAGCGTAAAGCTGCCTTTTTTGTTGGGTGTTTGACTTTCGCAGGCAGGAGGTGAGGCATGACTTTTATCATTCAATGGCAGGAACGCGGCGCCGGGGCCGAACACTATCTGGCTTTACCGACACCGGCCGGCAGCCTGATGCTGACATTGCAAGGCGATGTCATCGTCAAAACCGACTGGCAAATTGAGTTTTCCGGCGCGGGTACAACGCTTTGCCTGGAACAGCACTCACTTAAAACCCAGTTCGCCAAGGTTTGGCAAAATCCATCCCTGCCGGTTGAAATTAAACTGCTAAAGCAAGGCAGCCCATTTCAAAATAAAGTCTGGCACGTCTTAAGCCAAATCCCTTACGGCCGCACCCAAACGTATTCCGCCATCGCCAAAATGCTGGGTTCAGCGGCCCGCGCGGTCGGTGGCGCTTGCCGGAATAATCCGTACCCCCTGTTAATTCCCTGCCACCGGGTGGTGGCGGTTTCCGGGATGGGCGGTTATTCGGGCCGAACCGAAGGCGAGCTCATGGACATTAAGGCCAAATTACTGGCTCATGAAGCAGAACACAGGAAATGAGCGCCCAAGAATTGATCGATCAGTTTTTGGATGCCGCCTGGATGGAACAAGGGCTTAGTGAAAATACCTTATCGGCTTACGCCAGCGACTTGAAAATTTTTGCCCACTGGTTAGCGACCAAATCCTTGCTGGACGTTAGCCAGGCCGATGTTTCCGCTTTTCTGGCCAATCGCTTTCGCGCCGGCATCAGCAACCGCTCTTGCGCTAGGATATTGTCCAGTCTGCGCCGCTTTTACGGCTATCAACTTAGGGAAGGCCGCATAACTAGTGATCCCTTGGCATTAGTGGAATCGCCGCGTTTGGGCAGGCCGCTGCCGAAATTTTTATCCGAGCATGAGGTGGAATTGCTGCTAGCTGCGCCGAATACCGCCACCGCCTTGGGGTACCGCGATAAAACCATGCTCGAACTGTTGTATGCCACGGGTTTGCGGGTATCCGAACTGGTCGGGCTTAAGTTTGCAAACATCGGGCTCAGGCAAGGCGTGCTCCGCATCACCGGTAAAGGCAATAAAGAACGACTGGTGCCCATCGGCGAAATAGCGTTGGATTGGCTGGAAAGCTATAAAAACTATTATCGGAAAGAAATTCTAGGCGCCCAGCAAAGCGACTATCTGTTTGTGACCAGCCGTGGCGATGCCATGACCCGGCAGACTTTTTGGCATTTGATCAAGCGCCATGCTCGGGTGGCCGGCATCAACAAACCGCTGTCTCCGCACACCCTACGGCATGCGTTTGCCACCCATTTGCTCAATCATGGCGCCGACCTGCGTGTAGTACAATTACTGCTTGGCCATGCCGATTTATCGACCACCCAGATCTACACCCACATAGCCAGTGAGCGCCTGAAAACCTTACATTCAAAGTTTCACCCCAGAGGATAATTAATGACACAACACATCCATCCTACCGCTTATATCGCGGAAGGTGCCATACTCGGCGACAACGTTAGCGTAGGACCGTTTGCCGTAATTGAAGCCGGGGCCGAAATCGGCGCAGGCAGCCGTATCGGCGCGCATGCCGTGGTGCACCGATATGTGAAGCTGGGCCAGGGCAATGCCTTGCACCCGCACGCCGTCTTAGGCGACCTGCCGCAAGACACCGGTTTTGACGAACAAACCGTAACTTGGCTAATCTGCGGCGACAACAATACCTTCCGGGAAGGCTTTACCGCCCACCGCGCCACCAAGGAAAACGGCGCAACCCGCATCGGCTCGGGCTGTTATTTTATGAACAACAGCCATGTCGCGCATGATTGTTCAGTTGGGGACAACACCATTTTCGCCAACAACGTCGCTATCGGCGGGCATGTTGAAGTCGGCAAAAAAGTTTTTATCGGTGGTAGCGCCGTCGCCCACCAGTTTTGCCGTATCGGTTCCTACGCCATCGTGCAAGGTACCACCGGCCTCAACAAAGATGTCATCCCCTTCACCATGATCGGCGGCCGCCCGGCCAAACACTACCGGCTCAATACCATCGGCCTGCGCCGGGCCGGTATTACCGGCGAGAGTTATAAAATCCTGGAACAAGCCTTCAGGCTGCTCAGAAACCGCCAAAGCATTGAAGCCCTGGAGGCCACCGAAGAAATCATGTTGCTTAAAGACTGGCTATCTGCTGTTTCCAAGCGCAGCGTGCATGGTTTTATCAGTGTTGATCCGGAATAA
>PERF01000033.1 GCA_002928495.1 Methylobacter sp.
TCCAAACCCAGGCCAAAATTTATAAATTCGATGGTGTTGATAAATTACGGTTTACTCAAACATTTATGACGACGGATGAGAAAATTTTATTCGTCGGTAATTTATTGGATTTGCTAAAACCGGCTGATTCAGCAGTGGCGGTTTGAGTTTATAAAGCATACCATTATTAACTAAGCATAAAACCAGCTTATGCAGGAAAGTTAATAATGGTAATTGCCCAAGCGGTTATTTTTTATTGAAAAACGCATCGATTGCAGCGGCGCGTTCAGTGCCGACTTTTTGCGCATGAGGCCGGCTTTCAATGGTCTTAATATAATTTTCCACGCCGGGAATATGGGCTGATACCAGGTTTTCGCCGTACATTTTTTCGGTAACGTAACCGACCAATTGTAGATGCGGCCAAGCCACTATGTCGGCAGCGGTAAAGTGTTCGCCCATAACAAAAGGCGAGAATTTAAACAAAGCCGATATGTTTTTTAAATTGGTATCAAGTTTTGTTTTAACTTCCTGTTTAATTTCATCCGAAACCGGGCTGCCGAATAAAACTTCGCCGTAAAGCCGGCGCGCGAACAATTCGACATTTTGCTCGATTTGCTGAATAAACTCCCTGCATTTAGCCCGTTCAAAGTTATCTTGAGGATAGAGTGGAATATCCTGGTAAGTGTCTTCCAGATATTCAAGAATCGCTTGCGATTCGGACAAATAACCGCCGTTTTCTGTTTGAATGAAAGGTATTTTGCCAACCGGCGAGTGGCTTAGAATTTCGGGAGCTTGGCTGGGCGGTGTCATAACTTCTTGAAAAGGGATAGCCTTTTCTAAGAGAGCAAATTTAACTTTATTGTAATAGTTGCTTAGGGCGAAGCCATAAAGGGTAATCATTGTATCTCCGAAGATTTTGTTTTTGGATCAAAATTGTTCAACACAAAATGGTGTATTTTGCTGTTGAACACGGAGGAGACAGGGCAGCTGCGGTTTGGTTCCAACAAGCTGCCGTTGGCTTAGGAGTAGTGCTTATGCGGGAATGGTATCGATACGGTTTTTGCCGCGCTTAAAAAATAAGCCGGCAATACCCGTAACAAACAGCCAAGCAGCGCCGGGCACAGGAACTGTTACCGTGCCGAGAGCGAAATCATAAGTAAACGAAATGGTTTGATTCTGGTTTAAGGTGCCGATATCAAAGGCGATGCCGATTAAGCTGTCGCTGGATTCGCCGTTGCTTTGATCGACACCGTTAAGGTAAAGGCTGGGATTGAGATCGTTACTCCATGGAAAGGTTATCCCGGTATTATGCGCAACTTCCGAGTCGGAAAATAAAGACAGCGTTAAACCGGTTCCAGGGCCGGTAGCAGTGACTATGTCGTTCGCAGCAATGCCTTCCGCCGCCGAGCCCCTCACATTGATGGTATTGTTATCGGTAAAGCTGACGGGATCGTTTTCGTCTTGATCCGGATCGACCGATCTTAAAAAAGTTAAATCGGTTAAATCGGTTAATGCCGTGATGGTAGTGGTAACCCGAATGCGTTGGTCGTTATCGTCAAAGCTATACAAGTTGGTTATGGAGAAAATTTCTTGTTCGTGTCAAAATCGGCATAGATGCCGGTCCACTGCGCGCTGTTGGTGCTGCCAGTACTTAAATCCGAGAAACTGTCGGTGAATATCAGGCGTGGAAAACCCGGAGCATTGTTGTTGCTGATCCGGCCATTAGGATCGCTGGTAAAAAAACTGGGGTTGGATGCGCTGACAACAATATTGTCGTAGGGAATGTCCGGACTGATAAAATCGTCGTCGTTGGAAAAATTTCCGGACCCGGTACGGTCGAATTTAAGCCCAAGGCCGGTTTCGTTGCCGCTGCCCAGTGTGCCTGTCTCATCATTGATAGCCACGGAAATAAAATTTCCTGATAGCGTGAGAGGGGCCGCCGCGACCATATCGGTATAAAGGACAGATAGAGTCACCGTAACCGCTAAAAATAGTCTTTTGTTTGGCATTTCCTGATTTCCCAATAATAGTTAAGCACTAAAAATATCCGGCAAGCCTTCTTAAAACTAATACAAGTTAATAAATAAGAATTTGAAATTGCTCACAGATTTCGCAATATTATGCCTTGGCGGTATGGGTAAAAGATGGTTTTGTGGCGAAAGTAGTGTTTTTCGTGGCGAAAGTAGGCTTTTTCGGGGTGAAATTCTTATTGCTTGCGTTTACTATGATGAAATTCAACTTAGCTAAAACATTATCCATGGTAAAAAAAATTCTGTGCCTTATAGCTTGGGCGGTTTTGTGTATAGTGAGCAACGCGGTATTGGCGGATTCAGCCCGTTTTAAGATTGAGCTGATCGTGTTCAGTCAAAACACAAGTAGCCGGGAAGTTTTTCAACCTGAAGTTAATCCTGTGCAATGGCCATCCGTTGTGGCTGAATTAGCCGATTTCAGCGCGGCGGAAAAAGAACTGGGTGGGTTTTATGCCAGCCTGTTGTCCGGCATCGGTTATCAATCGCTAACCCATGTGGCCTGGGTGCAGAATATAGATTCGGATACCGAAGGCACGCCGGTTAAGATAAAAGATGCGAACAATTTGTTAAACGGTTGGATCAGCTTGCGGCGGGGCCAATCCTTGCAACTTACGACTGATTTTGAATTCACTCCGGCAGCTGTCAGCGATTTTTCCACTTCCGCTCCTGCTTCGGCTTTCCGGTTAAAAGAAAGCCGGGGCATTAAATTTAATGAAATCCACTACTTTGATCATCCTAAATTCGGTGTCATTGCTAAGGTAAGCCCACTTTAGTCGAGCTTAAAATTTAAAAATTCGTCATTAAGCTGACACGTCATTATCATAAAATATTGCACAGCATTGTTTTTTGCCGAGAATATATTCCGGTTATACTATATTCAATTTACCAAAAGGGGATGAAGTCACCTCCAACCTTATGACGCAAAAATTATTTATACAAACCAATGGTTGTCAGATGAACGAATACGATTCTGACAAAATGCGTGATGTGCTTAATGTTTCTCACGGACTTGAATTGGTTGACGATCCGGCGCTAGCGGATGTTTTATTGCTCAATACCTGCTCGGTCAGGGAAAAAGCCCAAGAGAAGGTTTTTTCAGCATTGGGCCGGTGGCGCAAACTAAAACAAGAAAAACCCCATATCATTATCGGTGTCGGTGGCTGTGTTGCCAGTCAAGAAGGTGAGGCAATCCAACATCGGGCGCCGTTTGTCGACATCGTCTTTGGCCCGCAAACTTTGCATAGGCTGCCCCAGTTATTGGATCAAGTTCGCGCTAACAAGCAAAAAGTGGTGGATATTTCGTTTCCTGAAATCGAAAAATTCGATGCCTTACCGCAGCCGCGCGCAGAAGGCCCTAAAGCGTATGTCTCGGTTATGGAAGGCTGCAGCAAATACTGTACATTTTGCGTGGTGCCTTATACCAGGGGCGAAGAGATAAGCCGTCCTTTGCAAGATGTTTTAAACGAAGTCCGCGCTTTAGCCCGACAAGGCGTGCGCGAAATCAATCTGTTAGGGCAAAACGTCAATGCTTACCGTGGTTTGATGGCGGATGGCGATAGCGCCGATCTTGCCTTGCTAATACGTTATGTGGCAGCCATTGACGGTATTGGCCGTATCCGTTTCACGACTTCCCACCCAATTGAATTTACCGACAGCCTCATAGAGACTTTTGCCGACGTTCCGCAATTGGTCGATCATTTGCACTTGCCTGTGCAAAGCGGCAGTGACCGTATTCTTAAATTAATGAAGCGCGGGCATTTGCGCGCCGATTACCTTGAAATGATTGGTAAATTACGCGCAGTCAGGCCCAATATCAGTTTATCGTCCGATTTCATCATCGGCTTTCCCGGTGAAACCGAGGCTGATTTTGAAGATACCTTGTCTTTGCAGGAAATGATCGGTTTTGACACTTCGTTCAGTTTTATTTACAGCCAGCGCCCGGGGACGCCGGCGGCCGACCTGCCGGATGATGTGCCGCAAGAGATAAAAAAACAGCGTTTGGAACGTTTTCAAAAGCGTAACCTGGAGCTGGCGGCGGAAATTTCTTCGGCTATGGTCAATACCGTTCAGACGGTTTTGGTTGAAGGGCAGTCCAAAAAAGATGCACTGCAAATTCAAGGCCGGACGGAAAACAACCGGGTGGTGAATTTTATCGGCCATCCGCGTTTAATCGGCCAGTTTGTGGACGTGCTTATCACCGAAGCCTTGCCCAATTCCTTGCGCGGCCGGCTAGTCGCTGCTGCAGCTGAAAAAATCACAGCAGTTGGTTGAGTTGCAGACTTTAACATCTCAGGAACTCTATTTGCTGCCGGCAGACAACGAGCGATTATCCAATTTTTGCGGCCAGTTCGACGCCCATTTACGGCAAATTGAATCCCGCATGCGAGTTGACATCGCCAACCGTGGCAACCAGTTTAAAATATCCGGTCTGGACGCCGCCGTAAAAACAACGTGTGTATTAATGCAAAAATTATTCGAAGCCACGGAAAACGAGCAATTGACAGCCGAAGCCATTCATTTAGCCATGCAGGCTTCTTCCATAGACGAATTGCTGTCTGCCGAAACAGATCAGTCCGAACAGCTAGTCGAGATAAAAACCAAACGGGGTATGCTCAAAGGCCGTGGGGCCAATCAGCAGGCATACCTGCGTAAGATTATGTCGCACGACATTAATTTCGGTGTCGGCCCGGCCGGTACCGGAAAAACCTATCTAGCGGTAGCGTGCGCGATTGACGCTTTACAAACCGAACGCGTCAGTAAAATTATTTTAGTCAGGCCTGCGGTGGAGGCGGGTGAGAAACTGGGTTTTTTGCCGGGCGATATGGCACAAAAAGTGGATCCCTACTTGCGGCCGTTATACGATGCGCTTTATGAGATGCTGGGTTTTGAGCGTGTGGAAAAAATGATTGACCGCGGCGTTATAGAAGTTGCGCCGCTGGCGTTTATGCGCGGCCGCACGCTTAACGAAGCTTTTATTATTTTGGATGAAGCGCAAAACACCACAACCGAACAAATTAAAATGTTTTTGACGCGCGTGGGCTTCGGTTCCACGGCTGTCGTTACCGGCGATGTCACACAAATTGACCTGCCGTCCAGCAAAATGTCGGGTTTGCGACATGTTTTGGAAGTGTTGAAAGACGTCGAGGGCATCAGTTTCACTTTTTTTGACAACCGCGATGTCGTCAGGCATCCACTCGTACAACGCATCGTTTGCGCCTACGAAGCCTATGAAAAACAACAAGGTCATACTACCGGCGAATGAATGTCATTGATCTGCAGGTTTTAACCGATTTGCCGGGACAACCGCTGCCCGGACAGTTCCAAACGTGGGTGGATTCGGTCTTGCATGAATGCAAACAGCCGGCAAATTTAGTAATCCGTATTGTCGATGAATCCGAAGGCGCATTGCTGAATGCTCAATATCGCGGAAAAAACGGCCCTACCAATATTTTAAGCTTCCCGTTTGAGCAGCCGGAAGGGATTGACTTCGCCGCTGAAAATGCGGATTTAAGCCATTATTTAGGCGACTTGGTCATTTGTTCGCCGGTTATCGCCCAGGAGGCGGAGTCCCAAGGCAAGGCTTTAACCGACCATTGGGCGCATATTGTCATTCATGGCGTGCTTCATTTATTAGGTTTTGACCATTTAAAAGCACAGGATGCCGACATTATGGAAGCCAAAGAAATAGCTATACTGAAAAAACTAAATATTAATAATCCCTATTGCGAGGAAAATTCATGAGCGACGAGCAACCCCCTAGTAGACACTCCCCTCAGAAAGGGTGGGTCGATAAGATTAGCCACCTGCTGACAGGGGAGCCACAAAACCTGGAGGATATTCTCGAAATACTCAGAGAAGCCCGAGAAAAACGGATACTCGATGGTGATGCCTTATCCATGATTGAAGGCGTATTACAAGTATCGGAAATGCGCGTCAGAGACATTATGGTGCCTAGAGCACAAATGATTTCCGTGCACAAGGATGCCGCGCTGGAATCGATTTTCCCGCAAGCCGTTGAATTTGCGCATTCCCGGTTTCCCGTCATTGAAGACGACCGCAGTAAAGTGGTCGGCATCCTACTCGCCAAAGATCTACTGGCGCACGTCTTGCACAACAAAAACATGACGGTGGAAAGCATCATGCGGCCGCCTTACGTGGTTCCCGAAAGTAAACGCTTAAATGTCTTGTTAAAAGAGCTACGTACCAATCGTAATCACATGGCGATTGTGGTGGATGAATACGGCCAAGCGTCGGGTTTAGTCACGATTGAAGATGTGCTTGAGCAAATCGTCGGCGAAATCGAAGATGAATATGACGACCATGAGGATGAACGTTACATCATTCAGCGCAATGAACAAGAATACATGGTCAAGGCGATTACGCCGATAGATGAATTTGACGAAGCATTCGCCACCCAATTAACCAGTGAAGAATATGAAACCATCGGCGGTTACATCGTGCACGAACTGGAACATGTGCCGAAAAAGGGTGAAACCGTGCTCATCGGCAACCTCAAGCTGGAAATTATTCGTGCCGATGCACGGCGGGTCTATCTTATAAAATTAAAAAAATTGGACTAACATTTTTTAAGGATCAAGGAAATGGATAAGCACACTGTATTGGTGACCGGTGGCGCCGGTTATATCGGCAGCCATGCCTGCCTGGAATTATTGAATGCCGGCTATGAGGTCGTTGTTATCGACAATCTTGCCAACAGCAAGACCGAGTCAATTCAACGTGTACAGCAAATTACCGGTAAGCCTTTAACGTTTTATCAGGCGGATATCCGCGATCAACAGACATTACAGTCAATATTCAGCCAACATTCGATTGCAACCGTTATGCATTTTGCCGGTTTAAAAGCCGTAGGGGAGTCTTGCCAGCTGCCGTTGGATTATTATCATAATAATGTTTACGGTACCTTGGTTTTGGCGGCTGAAATGGCGAAGGCCGGTGTCAGGCAACTGGTTTTCAGCTCATCCGCAACGGTTTACGGAGAATCTTCCGAGGTGCAATATTCCGAGCATTTCCCGCTAGGTGCTATTAATCCTTACGGCCGCTCAAAAGCCATGATAGAGGACATTCTGCGGGATTTAGCCGCAGCCGACAAAATCAACAACAACCCGGCACCCTGGAAAATCGTGCTCTTGCGTTATTTTAATCCCATCGGCGCGCACGAGAGCGGCATGATCGGCGAAGACCCGAACGGGATTCCTAATAATCTGATGCCGTATGTTGCTCAGGTTGCTATCGGTAAGCTGCCGCAACTATCGGTTTTTGGAGACGACTATCCAACCCGTGACGGTACCGGCGTTAGGGATTACATTCATGTAGTCGATTTGGTCAAAGGCCATATCAAGGCTTTGCAAGCGCTGACCGGGGCAGGGTTTCAACAAGGCGGCTGTCGGGCTTACAACCTGGGTACCGGGCAAGGCTATAGCGTGTTGGAAATGGTTGACGCGTTTCAACGGGTGACCGGTAAGACCATCAATTATAAAATTGCACCAAGACGGGCTGGCGATTTGGCGGAATGTTTTGCCAACCCCGAATTAGCCGCTAAAGAGCTGGACTGGCGGGCGGAAAAAAATCTTGATGACATGGTAACCGACACGTGGCGTTGGCAAAGCCAAAACCCTAACGGTTATGCTTGATTCACGCTAATAAAACCGGACATTTTGTTACACTCCGAAGCTATCAACGCCAGTTTGGCGGCGCGCGGCATTTTTTTGATGGCCGCTTCGCGTCGGCTGGCTGAGCTGCGGTTGTGGCCGGCTTCCAAATAGACGATTTGCCGGGGCTTGCGGCCCCAAAAGTACTTAGCGCCGCGTTTTGTGGCATGGGCGATAAAGCGTTCCGCTGCATTGGTGCTGATGCCGGTGTACAAGCTGTTGTCCGATCCTAAAATGATATAAACCTGCCAATCCGGCATGAGTGATCCTCTTGCTCTGCAATTACAAGCCGACTAGCCGGCTTCTGGCAGTAGGCTTGAAACCGGCTAAACTTTTATCCATACAGTCATTTTTGCCGTGAATGCTTATGGAAAAATTAGTTATTGTTTTTATATTTCTCGTTTTGACCGGCGTTTTAATTGGCCGAATAAAATCGGCCAAAACCAAACGGCGTAGACAGCTAATCGATAATTACCGGTTTCCGTTAAAAATTACTCAGCAATTATCGGAAAAATATCCGCATCTGACTCAAGCCCAAGTAAACCAGGTGATTGAAGGCTTGCGTGAATATTTTCATATTTGTAATATGGCCGGTAAAAACTTTGTTTCCATGCCCTCACAAGCTGTAGATCAAGCATGGCACGAATTTATTCTTTTTACCAAGCAATACGAATTGTTTTGCAGCAAGGCTTTGGGTCATTTTCTTCACCATACCCCGGCGGAAGCCATGCGTTCACCCACCCAGGCGCAAAGCGGCATTAAACGAGCCTGGCTATTAGCTTGCAAACGTGAAGGCATCTCAACCCTGTCGCCTAAAATGCTGCCGATATTGTTTTCCTTAGATTTTAATCTGGCTATTCCGGACGGCTTTCGCTATGACCTGAATTGCCTGCTAGCAAAAGGCACATCCAACGTTTATTGCGCCACCCATATCGGTTGTGGGTCCGGCTGCACCGGTGGCGGCCATAATGACGGCAGCCACAGCGATTCTGGCTTCGGCTGCTCGTCAAGCGGATGTAGCGACGGGTGTGGCGGTGGAGATTAACCGGTGCAACAGAATCACACAAATAATAAATGGATAAAGTTAAGGCGTAAAAATTTACGCCTTAACTTGGCAGTATAGTTTTTAGGATTGTTTTTTGCGGCTATTGAAATTATAAAATCCAATTAAACTAGAAGCAAAAAGCCAAATAGCCCCAGGCACAGGAACAGCTGAGATTTGACTTGGGGTAAAGCTCAAGCCGGATGATGTTAGTAAGAAATTGCCTATAACTCTTTGATCTTGAGTTGCGTCAAAAGTATGAGCAATTTCATCACCTAGGATGCCATCTACGGTGCGTAAGGTAGAGAAAATGTAATTAAAGTTTACCGCAGTGCCAAATGTGCCAATTGAGTACTCACCCGGAATACTTTGGACGAGTTGGTTAATGGATGGAATTAAAAAGCTTGTTATTGAAACACTTTCATTAGTAGCCAGTGCAGAAGCAACCAATGACCCATGCTGTGCAATTGCAGCAGCAAAACCTGATGGTGTGAGGGTGATATCGCTTGGGTTAAGCTGCGGAAATTGAGAGTTTGATGTGATGAAAATACCTGTTTCTGTTTCGCTAACACTATTAACTTGAGAATTGAGCAGTGAAAACTCAACTCTGTTTTGATTAATTGAACTACCGATACCGGTAATAAAGCGCTGAAACTTTATATCGTTTGATAAATTAATGTTTAATGCTTGTACCAAATCGCTAGATATTGATCCATTTGCAGTTCCATTCACCAATTGAGCAAAACTGACATTCAAGTCTAAGACGTAACTTAAGCCACCGGTAACGCCCGGGGCGAAAACAAAGTCAGGATTAGAAGCTTGTAAAAACAATTCATTTTCACCATTTGTATTAAATAGGCTTTGATTTAATGCTGCATTCGAATTCCCTGTAACTGAAAATAAGGCGGTTAATATTAGATATTGATAGCTTTTCATTAGTAGTAGTTTCCTAGTAGTAGAATTATGGTGCTTAAGGAAGCTATAATAAATTCCAAAGATGACAATTTGATTAAATTGATCTTAATTAGCCACGCCTATTTTTTCGCCCAAGAGTACTTGCTTTCCTGCGCATAATTCTGACTCCCACTCGATTTGACCTTTTCCGAACAACACTATTATCGTCGACCCCATATTAAACCGCCCCATTTCCTGGCCCTTGTCCAGCGTGAGTGGATTTTCCAAATATTGCCAGGCTTGGATGGATGGCCGGGTTGGTGGTGTTACCTCGCCGTGCCAGACGGTTTCGATACTGCAGACAAAAATTGCGCCCACCAGCACTAATGCCATGGGGCCTGCTTCGGTATCGAACAAAGCCACCACGCGTTCATTGCGGGCGAACAATCCGGGTACCGCATTGGTGGTTGAGGTGTTTACGCTGAACAGCTTGCCGGGGATGTGAACCATCTCCTTTAATGTGCCGGTTAACGGCATGTGCAAACGGTGGTAGTCCTTGGGCGATAAGTAAATGGTAGCAAAACTACCATCTTCAAACGCAGCGGCGCGCGCAGGGTCGCCGCCCAATAAATCAAGCACCGTAAAATTTTTACCTTTGGCTTGCAATAGTTTGCCGCCGGTAATGCGGCCTGCCTGACTGACAGCGCCGTCGGCCGGACTAGCGATGGAGCCGTGGTCTTGGCATACCGGTCGGATGCCGGGTTTTAAAGCTCTGGTAAAAAATTCGTTAAAGTTTTTATAGGCTTTAACATCCGCCTCTAGCGCTTCATTCATATCAACGCCATAGTGCTTGATGATTTGCCGGATAAACAGATTTTTCCAAGCCGGGTTTTCACAGCGGCTCAGCGAGCGCATAACCCGCGATAAGCTATGCTGCGGCAAACAATACTGCGGCAGGGTTTTTAAAACTTCGGTTAGGGTCATTATTTAACGGAATTCGGGGTTTTACCGGTTAAAAAGTAAGCAAAAGCGATCACTTCCGCCACCGCCACATAAAGTTCGTGCGGAATGGCCTCGCCTAGCGGGATTTGAGCAAGGATGGGCGCCAATTCAGGGCGGGATTGCAGGGGAATGCCATGTTGATCGGCTATCTCCAGAATCTGTTCCGCCGTCGGGCCTTCGCCTTTGGCGATGATTTTCGGCGCATTTTTGCCGTCGTATTGCAAAGCTACGGCAATTTCACTGGTGTAATAGGTTTTGGCCACGGCGTTTAGGGCAGTTGTACCAAATCCGGGGCATGCCAGTCCGGGTTTTTATGTTCAACCACCACGGTAGTATAAATGCCGCCGCGGACGTTGAACTCAGCGCGTATACGGATAAAATTCGGCGCCGTGGCTTTGACCAGATCGTCGAGAATTTCATTGCTGACGGCTTCGTGAAACGCGCCCTGATCCCGGAACGACCAC
Organism: Methylobacter sp.; assembly: GCA_002928495.1. GTDB lineage: Bacteria > Pseudomonadota > Gammaproteobacteria > Methylococcales > Methylomonadaceae > WM-3-3. Next base: position 11,081 of record PERF01000033.1, read on the forward strand.
ATATAAAGCTTTAGTGATTTTAGCTCAACGCATAACTGTGCCGGCACATATTCGATGAACAAGGTGGCAAAGTCCGGTTGTCCGGTTTTTGGGCAAAGGCAGGTAAATTCCGGCACCTCGATGCGAATGGTGTAATCGCGTCCGGGTTTAGGATTATTAAAGGTTTCCAGGGTTTTGCCGGGTTTTGTGGTCATGTTGAATAATCAGAAATAATAGTCGAAACTCAGAGCATTATCGTTAATAATAGCCAGTTTTTCACAGGCACCGGATATTCTAGCAGTAATGAAGCTGGAAAAAATCAAACTTTCAGGTTTTAAATCCTTCGTCGATCCGACTGTCATCCCCATAAACGGTAACTTGACCGCCATCGTAGGCCCCAACGGTTGCGGTAAATCCAATATCATCGATGCGGTGCGCTGGGTGATGGGAGAGAGTTCGGCCAAGCACTTACGTGGCGGCAGTATGGCCGATGTGATTTTTAACGGCTCTTCCGGGCGTAAGCCCGTGAATACGGCTTCGGTTGAGCTGGTTTTCGACAACACCGAGCGCAAACTGGGCGGTGAATACGCGCAATACGACAGCATCTCGATCAAACGCCAGGTCAGCCGGGATGGCCAATCGCTGTATTTGTTAAACGGTTCGCGCTGCCGGCGTAAAGATATTACCGACATTTTTCTAGGTACGGGTTTAGGCTCCCGAAGCTATGCCATCATCGAACAAGGTACGATTTCCCGCATGGTGGAAGCCAAGCCGGACGAGCTGCGCATCCATATTGAAGAGGCCGCGGGGGTTTCCAAGTACAAAGAGCGCCGGCAGGAAACCGAAACCCGTATGAAGCACACGCGGGAAAATCTTGAGCGGCTGGATGATTTGCGGGATGAGGTGGAAAAACAACTTAAACATCTGCAAAAACAAGCCGAAAAAGCGGAAAAGTATACCGAGCTAAAAAAACTGGAGCGGCAATTAAGATTAGAACTCTTGGCCATGCGCTGGAAAAATTATGACGGGGTCAGCCAGACGCTGGACTATCGCCTGCAAACGATTGCACACGCATAACCAATTGTTCATCTCGCTTAGAGACATTGAGGCGGAACTCGAACAGAAACGGATACAGTATAAACAACAGCAGCAGCAAACCGATTCGGCACAGGGAAACTATTACCAAGTAGTAGCCGATGTTAGCGGGCTGGAGCAGGCTATACGACTGAATGAAATGAACCACGAAGAAGTCCGCCAGGAAATCAATCGGCTACAAGGCCAGGCGGAGCATTTTTCCGAAGAGCTGCAAACCGACCTGCAACAGCTGGAAGAATTAAAACAGGCGGCTTATGAAGCTGAAGCAACCTTAGTTGTTGCGGGTGAGGAACTGGACTGCGCTCAACAGGCGCAACAAGACATTCTCGGGCAGCGCGCGCAATGGCAGCAACACTGGGATGAATTTCGAACTCAGAGTGCCAAATTCAATGAAGAAGCGGAAATTTTGCGCCTGAAAATTCACCAGCTGGAAACTCAAAATCGGCAGCTCAAAGTCCGTCACGAAAAGCTGGAGCTGGAACGCGGCGAATTATCTGTCGGCCCGTTGGAAGCCGAAACCGCGCGTTGGCACGGGCAATCGAGCAACTGGAGAACCATCGTAGCGAAGTTCGTCAGCAGCTGGAACTAGCGCACCAAAAAATAGGCCAACAGCGCCAGCATATCAAGCAAACTCATGACGATTTACACGACTGCCGGCTGGAATTGCAAGCCGTCAACGGCAAAATAACCTCGCTTGAGCTGTTGCAACAACATGCCATGGGCAAGGATAACCGCAAGTTAATGGACTGGCTAGCACAGCTAAAGTTGGAAAACGCGCCACGTCTGGTGGAGTTTACCGTGGCCGAGCAAGGCTGGGAGTTGGCGGTGGAAACGGTTTTAGGACTGTATTTGGAAGCCATTTGTCTGGACGATATGAGTCCGGTCCTGGCAGCCTTGCCGCAATTGCAAGACCAATCAATAAGCCTGCTTAAAACCGCGTCAGCATCGAGGCGGATTGTTGAGCCGGCTTTGCCTTTGTTGTCTGACAAAATCAATTCACCCTGGGATTTACAAGGCTTGTTGACGGGAATTTACTGCGCCGACGACTTGGCGGAAGCGGTGCGCATGTCGGCAACGCTAAAACCGTACGAGTCGGTAATAACCCGCGATGGCACTTGGCTGGGACAGGGCTGGCTGAAAATCAACCGACAACAAGATGCTAAAGCCGGTGTGTTGGTTCGGGAACAGGAATTAAAGCAATTCAGGCAACAGAAAGCGCTGCTGGTTGAAAAAATCGATCAGCTTAGTCAATTGCTGGAAAGCGCGGAAGCCGATTTAAAATCCGTGGAAATTAACCGCGAGACCGCTCAAAAGTATGATGCCCAACTCGCCGGCGAATTATCCGACAAAACCTCGCAGCAGAGTGGGTGCAGCGCGCGTTTGGAGCAGCAACGCCGAAGATTAAGCCAGCTCAGCCCGGAGCTGGATGAAATTGTTCAAGAGCTGGCCGATAACGCGGAATACTTGCTTGAACACAGCGATAGGCAAACGCTAATCCAGGCGGCCTTGGCCGAATTCGACGATCAGCGTAATACCTTAGAGTCCGCCAATCAGCAATTGCAAATCCGCCAGCAAGAAGCCCAGAGAGCAACCGATGAAGCCCGGCAAAAGCTTTACAATGTAAAAAGTCGGCTCGAATCCTTGCAGTCGTCGGAAAATCTGGCGGCCAAGCAAATTGAAAGACTTAAACTTCAGCATGAGCACACGGTAGACCGAATCCAAGAATTGACGTTTAAATTGTCCGAAACCCTTAAACCTTTAGATAATGAAAAACAGCAACTTACCGAGCTAACCGCCGCCAAGGCCCGTTTGGAAACCGGTTTAAAAGTGCAGCGGCAGGCGCAGGAACATCTGGAAAAAGAAATCACTGCCTTATCCGAACGCTACTTGCAAACGCAAAAAGCTTTGGAAGCGGAAAAAGAGGCACTGGACAAACTTCGGTTTGAGCTGCAAGAGAGCAAAGTCAGGCGGCAAACGGTGCAAGAACAGCTCAATGAAATCGATGCGGACATCAGCCAAGTTATACAGTTATTGCCGGAACACGCCGAAGAATCGCTGTGGAAGCGGCAGGTTGATGAACTCGCCGGGCAAATCGAGCGCTTGGGCACCATTAATCTGACTGCTATTGAGGAATACCAGTCCCAAGCCGAACGCATGGCATTTCTCAATGCCCAGCACGACGATTTGACCGAGGCCCTGCAAACCTTGGAGCAGGCTATCAGTAAAATCGACAAAGAAAGCAAGCTGCGTTTTAAGGAAACATTCGATAAAATAAACAGCGGTTTACAAGAAAAATTTCCCAAGCTTTTCGGCGGTGGTCAAGCTTATTTGGAATTATCCGAGGCCGCCCAAGAGCGTGCCGGTGAATCCGGTAGTGACGGCAAGCCAGCCGCCGACCTGTGGTCGGAAGCCGGGGTTAACATTATTGCCAGGCCGCCGGGTAAACGAAACAGCTCCATACACTTGCTGTCGGGCGGCGAAAAAGCGCTGACAGCCGTGGCGTTGGTGTTTTCTATTTTTGAACTAAACCCTGCACCGTTTTGTTTGTTGGACGAAGTGGATGCACCCCTGGACGACGCTAATGTCGGACGGTTTTCGAAAATGGTGGAAGAAATGTCCAAGACGGTGCAATTCTTGTATATTTCCCATAATAAGGCCACTATGGAGATTGCAAAACAGCTGGCCGGGGTGACCATGAAAGAACCGGGCGTGTCTCGTATGGTCGCGGTCGATATTGAAGAAGCAGTGAGTATGGCGGAAACCTAAATGGATAAAGAAGTCTTAAGAATTGTAATTATTGCAACCGGCTTACTGGTGATTCTGGTTATGTTGCTGTGGAGTTTTATCAAAAACCGGCAACAGCAAAAAAATCGCGATGAAGACTATTCAAGCACACCGAATACCGGTTACCAATCGCCTTTGTTTGACGGCGATGACGATTTTGAAGTCATCCCTTTAAACACAAAAATGAGCCTGGATGAAACCATGCAGAGCCGAACTCCACCGGTCGACTTTGCTTACGATGAGGCGGCGCGCGACTTAGATGAACCTATAGAGCCGCGTTTTGCGTCTCCCGCGATCATTCAATTCAGCTTAATAGCCAATGCCGATGAGGGGTTCAACGGTGCCGATCTGGATCATGCTTTTAGCATCGCCGGACTTGAGTACGGTAGTTTGAAAATTTACGAACGTTTGGATCCTAACCGTTTGGTCGATTTTGGCGTTGCCTGCATGGTTGAACCCGGTATATTTCCCGAGCAAGGCATGGAACATTTTTATACGCCGGGCTTGGTGTTTTTTATGCAGCCCGAGGCTTTGGACGATGCGCAGAGTGTCTTCGACGATTATGTGCAAACCATCCACTATCTGGCCAAGGAGTTAGACGGAGAAATCCTGGATCATCAACGCAAACCCTTGACAGAAACCACGGTCCAAAAAATCCGCCAAAGCCTGTAGGCACTACTATGCTGAGCCAATCCCAGCTTGAGATTGTCGAAGCGTCGGGATTGCTCAAACTGCTGACTCCCGAGCGCCTGGAAAAAATTGCCGAAGATAATCAGGCAAAATCGTTATCAGACAGCGAGCTGCTGGAATTTCTGCAAATCTGTAATGCGCTATACCGCGCCGGCGAACCGCTTATTTCGGATCGGCATTACGATGCGGTATTTTTAGCCGAATTGAAAGAGCGCGATCCTGAGCATCCTTATCTAGAAACTATCGAGCCGGAAACTATTGCCTTTGGTAAAACGGTTGCCCTGCCCGAAAAAATGCTTTCCACTGAAAAAACCTACGATAAAACCGGTTTGGAACGCTGGCTTGCAAGAGTGCAAAAAACAGCCGAAGAACTCAATATCGATTTTTCCACGGTGATTTTCAGGGTTACGCCAAAATTGGACGGCTATGCGGCCTATGATGACGGTACCGCGTTGTATACCCGCGGAGACGGTCGAAAAGGTACCGATATCAGCCGGGTGTTTGAGCGGGGATTAAAAGTCGGCGGCGACGGCCGGCGTGGGCAGGGCGCCGGTGAGATTGTTGTCGGCAAAGCTTATTTTGAAGAATTTCTTGCTGAATATTTTGAAAATGCGCGTAATTTTCAGGCCAGCATTATTAAAGAAAAGGAACTCGATAGCCATGCTTTGGAAGCTATCGGCCGGCAAGCTGCCGTATTTTACCCGTTTGCGCAATTACCGGCCTGGACCGGCACGGCTGAGGCAATTTTAGCCGGCTTCGATCAAATTATCGAAGCCGTTTACAATCAAGTCGATTTTGATGTGGACGGTGCTGTATTTGAAGTAACCAATCCCGATATCAAACAAGTTATGGGCGCAACCCGCCACCACCACCGCTGGCAAATAGCCTTTAAAAGCAATATCGAAACCGCTGAAGTTGCAGTATTGCAGGTTGTCCCCCAGACCTCCCGGTCAGGCCGGGTTAATCCGGTGGCGGAGCTTGAACCCACCAAATTAAGCGGCGCAGTGATTTCCAGAGCGACGGCGCACCATTATGGGATGGTTAAAACGCAAGGCATCGGCCCTGGCACCATCATAGAATTAACACGTTCGGGGTTGGTCATCCCCAAAATCGAGCGTGTGATCCAGCCTAAGCCGCCCCAGATTCCTGAACAGTGCCCAAGCTGCGGAAGCGAATTAATCTGGGATAGCGATTACCTTTATTGCCTTAACACCACCCAATGCCCCGCCCAGATTGAGCATAGCATTGAACATTTTTTTAAAACGATTGCCAATATTGATGGCTTCGGCGGCAAAACCATACAAAAACTTCATGGCCATGGTATTGGCTCGGTTTATGCTGTTTACCAATTAAGCAAAGCAGAATTTGAAGCTATGGGCTTCGGCAGTAAAACCTCGGATAACTTATTACTGCAATTGGAGCGCAGCCGAACCGAAGCCATTGAAGATTGGCGGTTTTTGGGAGCTTTCGGCATTCACCGTATGGGTCTTGGCAATTGTGAGCGGCTGCTTCAACACTTCCAGCTGTTGGACATTTTTACACTATCCATGGACGATGTCGTTTCAATTGAAGGCTTTGCCGAGAAAACCGCGGCGGCTGTCATTGAAAATTTGCACAAGATTGAACAGGATTTTATGCGGATATACCGGCTGGGTTTTAATTTGACCCGGACTGCGCTACTGGCCGAAGCGCAGGCAATGCAAAATCCGATTGCCGGCAAAGTGATGGTTTTTACCGGTACCATGGTCAGCGGAACCCGCGAAGAAATGAAAAAACAGGCTAAACTTTTAGGAGCAAAAATTGCAGAATCGGTGACCGGTAAAACAGATTTTTTGATTATCGGTAACGATGCCGGAGAAAAAAAACTGGCGGCGGCCAAAGCCAAAGGTGTTGCTGTACTGAGTGAACAAGACTATCTGGCTTTATTGCGCGATTCTGAGTGAATCGTTATAGTTAAAAAAAGACTTTGATCAATTGCGGACTTAACTTGGGAAAACGCCTTGGAAGAAGACTTAACCACAGACTTGCTGGTACTGCAAAGTCATCTTGATGGGATGCTTGACCGTGTCAAGCTAAACAGCGCAACTCTGAGGAAGTTTCAAGCTTTTGAGATGAGGCTGTTAAACCTGAATTCGCTATCGGATATGATCAACCACATTCTGGGCGATGCCAAAGTCTATTTCGATTTGGATGTCATTACACTCTGCCTGCTTGATGAAAAAGCCGAGATTGCGCAATTTTTAGTCGACGATGGCTATAACTATGAAGGCAGCAATGAGTTGATCTTATTAGAAGATAAAGAGCTGCTGGATAATACCTTCGGTTTGTCGATGCGTTCGTATATCGGGCCTTACCGAAATAATAAATTCGGTACATTTTTTCCCGGAAAATCGCCCAAACCCACGAGTGTGGCAATTACCCCGATAAACCGCCGTGGTAAGTATTTGGGAAGTCTTAATCTGGGAAGTTTTCAGTCGGACCGGTTTGCCCTGGATATGGCAACCGACTTTGTTGAGCATTTGGTTTCGATTGTCGGTGTGTGTCTTGAAAATACCATCAATTTCGAAACTATTCGCCGCACCAGTTACATAGATACTTTGACGGGCGTTAATAACCGCCGGTTCTTGGAACAGCGTATTAATGAAGAGTTGGATCGCTGCCAGCGTAATGTCGAGCCGATTTCATGCCTGTTTCTGGATATCGACTTTTTTAAATCGGTCAACGATACCCACGGCCATCAGGCCGGAGATTTAGTATTGGCTTCCGTTGCTAAAGTCATCAAAAGCCAGTTGCGCAATAATGACGTTTTGGCACGTTATGGCGGTGAGGAGTTTGTCGCCTTACTTTCCAATATCAATGCCAAAATGTCGGTTGATATTGCCGAGCGTATCCGCAAAACGGTGCAAGCCATCAAATTGGAATTCAATCATAAACACATACCGATTACCATTTCCATAGGCGCCGCCACCTATATTCCGGATACCGTGATCACGTCGACCGCCGCCGAAGTGGCCAGCGCCTTGATTAAGTCCGCCGATTCCGCTTTGTACAAAGCGAAACACAACGGCCGGAATTGTGTTGAAAGCGGGGAAATCATCTCGGATGTGGTCGTATCTAAAAATGCCATTACACAATGATGTGCTTCAGAAACTTATTTAAGCAGTAGATATAGCCAACACAAATTGGTAAATAACAGCAAAATAGCCAGACTTTTCCAAAACAATAACGGATTACGTTGTATGAGCGGAAGTTTTTGTGCATCAGTCAGAAAGTCGGGATTTGGGTTGGCAAGGTCATAAATAAATTCTGATAACTGTCCGTACCGGGCCTGTGGATTCATAGCGACGCCTTTTTTGAGTGCTCCGTCAATCCATTGCGGCACCATGGGGTTAAACTGAAAACTGGGTCGGTAAACCAATTTCGCCAGCTTTTCTTTATCGGGTTTTTCGGGCATGGGGCCGTAGGGTAAGGTGCCGTTAATCATCTCGTAGGCAATGACGGCAAGAGAATATATATCCGATTTGGCGCTGCCACGGTGTCCTAAATGGTATTCGGGGGCCGTGTAATTTAGGGTACCTAAAATATTTTCATCAAACGAGCGCTCAATGGGTGTCATTTCATTAATGCCCGATATTTTGACCGAACCGAAGTCGATTATTTTTACGTTTCCATTCTTATCGAACATGATGTTTTCGGGTTTTAAGTCCTGATGCAGCATTTCCAAGCGGTGCAGCGCGCGCAAGCCTTTGGCGATTTGTTCGATAATGTGTCTGATTTCCCGGATATAAGGTTTCGGGTGGCTTTTTATCCAGTCTTTCAAGGTGCCGCCTTCCAGATATTCAGTGACGTAATAAATGCAGGATTTTCTCCGGTTTGAATCGAGCACTTTAACGATATGGTCATTATCTAATCGTTTTCCGGCCCATTCTTCTTGCAGAAAGTGCTCTATATAGTGTTTATCGTCATCAAATAACACGGAAGGCGTTTTTAAAATTACCGTTTGCCCGTTTTGTGTGTCGTAAGCCTTATAAATCTGAGTGCGCTTACTGGCATGCAATTCCTCTTCGATTTTATAGCCGTCCAATAACATGCCCGTTGACAGCGGCGGAGGAAACGGCAAGTTACTGTGCTTGCGGAGAATTTCATCTTCTCTTGCTGGAGGTAAGCTGTTAATTTCCGCTAATACGCAGGTCAAATTGTCATCACTTTGATTATTGGCGGCTAGTTGCAAAATGGCTTCGGCTGTTGCGCTTAGATCCATCCCGTTAGCCAGTAAGCCTTTTAGGTTTTTGTCCTCGACAAAATCATAGATGCCGTCGGTAGCCAATAAAAAAACGTCTCCGGCATCAATGGGTATGGCTTTATAATCCACTTCAAGCTTTGGCTCTATCCCCATTGCCCTGTTTAGATAGCTCTTTTCTTTATTAACCCAAATACGGTGATCGCGGGTTAATTGTTCTAGATTGCCTTTACGTAAACGGTAAATTCTCGAATCGCCGACATGAAACAGGTGCGCGGTAGTGGATTTAAAAATAACAATGCTTAAAGTGCTGACTAAGCCTTGTTCGGAACGGTAGCGGGTATTTCCTTGGCTATGCAGCCAGGAGTTTAAGGCAGTAAGAATTTTTTGGCCGGCCGTTAATACGGACCAGGAGTCAGGGGTGCTGTAGTAGTCATTGATAAAGCTGTTGACACAACTTTGGCTGGCCAGTTTGCCGTCGTCGCTGCCGCTCATCCCATCGGCTATCGCTAAGGTAATGCCTTTGTGCTCCAACTGATGGGCGTCGTCCGGGATAAAAAAGCCTAAAAAATCCTCATTTTGCGACTTGGCTCCTGCATCGCTGGCGTGGCCCAGTTTTACGCTAAGCTGTTGGACGTTATTAATCATTGCTGACATGTTCGGAATGGGTATCCTAGAAAACTTATTCAACTTCGATCAATTCAATACTACCGTCTTCAAGGATCTCAGCCATATGGCCTTTGGGTTCGTCAATAAATTGCACCGCGATTAAAACCAAAAGACCTACGCAAGCGATGACTTTAAAAAAATCGGCTGATGAAACCAGCGACAATACCGTCAAGAAGACGACCCCGCCAACATTTCCGTAAGCGCCTACCATGCCTGCAATTTGTCCGGTCATGCGCCGTTTTATCAGCGGCACCATCGCAAACACCGCGCCGCAGCCGGCTTGCACAAAAAACGAGCAGAGCAAGGTAATGAGAACCGCCGAGTAAATCGGCCAATCAGGCTGAATTAGGGACATTAAAAAGAAGCCTGCGACTAATCCTGATATAACAATTGTCAACGCTAATTTTCTACCGAATTTATCGCTGAACCAGCCGCCGCCGGGTCGAGCAAACAGGTTCATAATGGCAAAACTGCTGCCGAACAATCCGGCGTGTACCGTGGTAAGTCCTTGCGACTCGTGAAACATCTCAAAAAAATACAGCGGCAACATCGATACCACGGCAAGTTCGGAGCCAAAAGTAATCAAATATGCTAGGTCCAAAATTGCCACTTGTTTGAATTTATAGCGGTGAATCTCGTCGATGGGTTCTTGTAAATGTGCCTCGTTAACATGCACGATTTTGTAGACGTTATAAATAAACAGCAGCCAAATTCCTATATAGGTAGTTATCGCGATAGCATCGGGTAACAAGCTGACGCCTGCGGATGAGAGTTTCCACACCAGCAATGTGAGTGCGCCGTAAAGCGGTACGGTCATAAGCACGTAGAAGAATAAATCCCAAATGCCGGATACTTCCATGGCGCCGGCTTTTTTGGGCTTAAAATAAGTCGATCCGGCCGGTGTGTCGGACACTGTGAAAAAATAGATAACCGAAAACACTAATGACAGGCAGCCGGTCATGGCAATCGCATAGCGCCAGCCGTTTTCACCGCCGAAAACCAAAGCCAGGCTGGGTAGGATTATGGCGGCAAATGCGGAGCCAAAGTTACCCCATCCGCCGTAAATGCCTTCAGCTATTCCCACTTGCTTGGCGGGAAACCACTCCCCAATCATGCGGATGCCGATCACAAAGCCGGCGCCAATAAAGCCCAATAAGAAGCGCGCTAAAGCCAGTTGTTCGAAATCGTTAGCAAAGGCAAACATAAAACAAGGTCCGCTGCCTAACGCTAAAAGTGTTGAATAGGTGCGTTTGGGGCCGAATTTATCGACCAAAATACCAATCACTATTCGGGTAGGTATCGTTAAAGCAACATTTAATATCAGTATGGTTTTTATGTTGGCATCAGTCAGACCAAGCGATTTTGATATGACTAACATAAGCGGAGCGTGGTTAAACCAGACAACAAAGCTGATAAAAAAAGCCAGCCAAGTCATGTGCAGGATCTTGGTTTTGCCCGAGAAAGAAAACAGATTTAATGATTGATTAGACA
>PERF01000034.1 GCA_002928495.1 Methylobacter sp.
CGGCTCATAGCGATACCCCGCGCCATAAACCGAATGAATCAGCTCGGTTTCCGGGGATAGTTCAGTCAGTTTTTTGCGCAGTTTTTTGATGTGGCTGTCGATGGTGCGGTCGGAGACGATGCGTTGGTCCTGGTAGATTAAATCCATGAGCTGGCTGCGCGAGAAGATGCGGCCGGGTTGTTGGTAGAGGGTTTGCAGGAGTTGAAATTCAATGGCGGTGAGTTCGGTTTCCTGGGTGCCGAAACGCACGCGGAAGCGTTGGGCATCCAGTTGCAGGCCCTGGCTGTCAGGGTGCGCGGCGGCCAGCGGCGGGCGGCGCAGCACGGCTTTAACACGTGCCACCATTTCCCGTGGGCTGAACGGTTTGCAGATATAGTCGTCCGCGCCCAGCTCTAAGCCCAGCAAGCGGTCGATTTCCTCGACTTTGGCGGTCACCATGATAATCGGTACGTCGCTAAGGCGGCGAATTTCCCGGCACAGGCTTAAGCCATCCTGGCCCGGTAACATCAAATCCAATAACACCAGGCTGGCCGGGTTGTGTTTAAACCAGGGTAAAACCGCCAAACCGTCATGCAGGCAATGGGTTTTATAGCCGGCGTTTTGCAGGTAGTCGGCCATCAAGCCGGCCAGTTTGATTTCGTCTTCAACAATTAAAATCAGATTCATACAGCAAGCGGAAATTCCAGGTGAATCATGAGTCCCCCCAAAGCGGACGGTTGCGCGCTGATGGTGCCGTGATGCGCCAGTACAATGTTTCGGCAGATTGCCAACCCTAAGCCGGCTCCGCCATGGTTGCGGCTGCGCGAGGCTTCAACCCGGTAGAATCGGTCGAACAGCAAAGGCAGCTCCCGGCCCGTTACGCCCGGCGCGCTGTCGTTAAAATCGATGCTTAAGCAGTTAGCTTGTCGGTATAAGGTGATCTGCAATTGGCCGCCTGCATCGGTGTAGTTCAGGCTGTTACGCAGCAGATTTCTGAATAACTGCGACAGGCGGTCGGGGTCGGCATGCAGGATGGCCGGTTCCTGCAAGGCATTGCTGATTTCGGTGCGTATTTGTTTTTTGTCGAACTCGGGCTGTAGGGTTTGCCAGTCGTCGCTGAGAATCCGGGCCGGGTCTACGGGCATTTTGCGGTAGCTTAAGGCGCCCTGGTCGGACAAGGATAGCTGGTATAAGTCTTCGGTAAGCCGGTACAAGCGCATGACATCGGCCAGTAGCGAATCCACCGAATCCTGCGCCAGCGGGCGGATGCCGTCTTGCAGCGCTTCCAGTTCGGCGCGCAATACCGCCAGCGGCGTGCGCAGTTCGTGGGAAATGTCGGCCACCCAGCGCTTACGGGTGTGTTCGGCTTGTTCCAGCGCGGACGCCATGTCGTTAAAATCGCGGGCCAGCAGGCCCAGTTCGTCTTTACTTTCCACGGGCAGGCGCACCTCATAGTGGCCGACGGCCAAGGCTTGAGCCGCGGCGGTTATGCGTTTGACCGGGCGGCCCAGCACAAGTGCCAGCAGCCAGGCAAACGCGGCTGATAACAAGACGGCAGCGGCGGCAATCCAGACAAAAGCCTGGCTTTGTTGTTCGATGAATTCCAGCTCTATCAGTTGGGTGACGGATTTGCCGGGTAGCACCCCCAGATAACCCACCGCGCGGTTTTGATAAGTAATGGGCTGAAGTTTGAGTTGGCCGGCTAATTCCGGACGGCCGAAAATAATGCTTTTATCGGCATCCAGCAGCATCACACTGAACTCCAAGGGTCTGATGCGCCGGTTACCGACATCCGGAGGCGGAGGCGGCGGCCAGGCGCTGGCGGGCTCATTACCGGGTTCATGTTTAAGCCAGGGCGGTGTGCGGTGCGAGGAATGCGGGCCGTGTTGCCAGAGCAAAGTGATCCATTGCTGGCGGTTTCCGGCCAGACTTTGCCAGCCTTGGTGCTGGGCGTAGTAATCGCTGAGGCTGTCCACCAAATTGGCGACGTGTTCTTTTTGCCGGTTTTCGATGAACCGGCTAAAGCCCCTGTCCAGCGACCAGCGCATAAACCACGACATCCCCAAAACCACCAAAATGGTGGTGAGCAAAAAGCTGATAAACAGTTTGGCGCGTATGGATTTAAACACGGTGAGGAAAAAAGTCCGGGGTTGTTGACATTATTCAAGCTGAATGTGCAAGAATTATGCAGTAATGTTGAATGATGAGTCCCGCGCCATGTTAATAGTCGACGAAATTGAAGCCTTGCATGCCGATCTTAGCCAGTGGCGGCAGCATTTGCACCGTTATCCTGAAACCGCGTTTGAAGAAATGCAAACGGCGGCGTTTGTCGCTGAAAAATTAACCAGTTTCGGGCTGGCGGTACATGAAGGCGTGGGCAAAACCGGCGTGGTGGCCAGTCTGACCGGCGGCTCGGGCGGCCTCAGCATCGGCCTTAGAGCCGATATGGATGCGCTGTTTATTCAAGAGCGCAACAGTTTTGCCCATAAATCCTGCCACGACGGCAAAATGCACGCCTGCGGCCACGACGGCCACACGGCCATGTTGCTGGGAGCGGCCTGCCATCTTGCCCAAACGCGCAATTTCAACGGTACCGTCCGCTTTATTTTTCAGCCGGCCGAAGAAGGCCGGGCAGGCGCGCAGCAAATGCTTGCCGATGGTTTGTTCGAGCGTTTTCCGGTGGATTATGTGTTCGGCTTGCATAATTGGCCGGGCTTGCCCGCAGGCCAATTCGCCGTCAAACCGGGCGCCATGATGGCCGCCTTCGACTGTTTTGAAATTGTTATTAAAGGCCAGGCCACACATGCCGCCATGCCGCATCTGGGCAACGATGCCGTGGTGGCCGCCGCGCATTTGGTGACGGCGCTGCAAACTATCGTCAGCCGCACGGTCGATCCCAACGAGCCGGCCGTGGTCAGTATTACCCAGATTCATGCCGGGCACACTTGGAACGCCTTGCCGGAGTCGGTGGTGTTGCGCGGCACTTACCGGTGTTTCAGCGCCGGCGTGCAAACGCTGATTGCCGACCGTATCAAGGCATTAACCGAGAGCGTTTGCGCCGGGTTTAAGGTTAGCGCGCAGATACAGTTCAACCCGGAAAATCCGGGCTATCCGGTCACCTTTAACGATGCCGGCGCCACGGTATGGGCGATACAAGCCGCGCAGGCTTTGGCCGGCGTTGACGGTGTCGAGTTAAATCCGGCTCCCAGCATGGGCTCTGAGGATTTCGCCTTTATGTTGCAGGAAAAGCCCGGCTGTTATGCCTGGATAGGCAACGGCTCTTCGGAAGGCGGCTGTTTGCTGCACAGCCCGACCTATGATTTTAACGATGCCATTTTGCCGGCGGGTACGGCGTATTGGGTCAAGCTGGTGGAGCTGATGCTGGCGGCTTAATCCGGCTCTTTTTTGCCTTCAAACAACATGTGCGCCATTTTCTTGGCCTTGGTTTTCAGATAGCCAAGGTTGTCCAGATGCGCGGGCGCTTCCAAAGGGATGCGTCCGGCCACGTGAATGCCCAGTTTGTTGAGTTCGTCGATTTTAATGGGGTTGTTGGTCATCAGCCGTACCGATTTGACTTGCAGGCATTCAAGAATTAAGGCGGCCACGCTGTATTCGCGTTCATCGGCGAGATGGCCCAGGTGCAGGTTGGCGTCTACCGTATCCATGCCTTGGTCTTGCAAGTTGTAAGCCTGCAATTTTTTTAGCAAGCCTATGCCCCGGCCTTCCTGACGCAAGTAGATTAAGATCCCGAAACCGGCTTGGTCGAGAAACTGCATGGCCATATCCAGTTGTTCGCCGCAATCGCAGCGTCTTGAACCCAACACGTCACCGGTAAAGCATTCGGAGTGTACGCGCACGGGCACATTTTCCTGGCCGGCAACTTCACCTCTGACCAAGGCGATATGCTCCTTGTCGTCGATAGGATTATTGAAATAATGCAGAATAAACTCGCCGTGCTGCGTGGGCAGGCGGGTTTGCACAAGACTGGTTAATGTTGCTTTCACGTGAATTTTTAAACCCTGTTCCAAGTTATTTGCGGGCTTCAATCAATTTGATCAGGCCGCTACTGTGTTCATCCACCCAAACGGTTTTAAAACCGCAGGCTTTGACATTTTTGAGCGTATTGCGGTTGATATTGGCGCCTAACAGTTTGACTGTCAGAGGGTTAAGCCAATCCATCAGTTTGCCTAAGGTCGGGTTGGCGCTACGCACATGCTCCAATAACAATACTT
The DNA here is from genome assembly GCA_002928495.1 of Methylobacter sp. GTDB lineage: Bacteria > Pseudomonadota > Gammaproteobacteria > Methylococcales > Methylomonadaceae > WM-3-3. Next base: position 4,212 of record PERF01000034.1, read on the forward strand.
GTCCGCCCGGTTTACAGACCCGGTACACTTCTTTCAAGCCTTTCAAAGGCGCCGGTACCGAGCAGAACACAAAGCTGGCGATGACGGTGTCGAAACTGTTGTCGGCATAATACAGGCGCTGAACGTCCATGGTGTCCAGATCGACCTGGATTTGCTTACGCTCGCGTTTACGCCGGGCCTGATTGAGCATGTTATCACTAAAATCAATGGCGGTGATTTTAGCGTCGGCAGGATAATAATCGAAATTTTTCCCGGTGCCCACGCCGACTTCCAGAATGTGATGGCCGTTGACTTTACGCCATAGCCGCTGCCGCCGCTGTTTGAAAAAAAAGCCTTCCATGATGGCCTCCATGCCGTCAAAATAAGGTGCCAGACGGTCATAGCGTTTTCTGATGGTGGCGCTGTCTAATTTCATGGCATAAGGATGTTTAGTAAAGTGGGGCATATTACAACGCAAAATTCAACCGGCAACAATCCGCTATTCGGCAAGGGCGTTGTGGTTTTTCATCTAGGCCCGCTTGGCATAGCGGTTTTAACCTTGGGGTAAATCATGCCGGATAGCCATAACCACGAACATTGCATTTCCCATGCACTGACTTCCGCCGAGGCGATCTGCCGGGGTAAAAACCTGCGCCTCACCCCCGTGCGCAAACGCATTCTGGAATTGATTTGGGGTAGCCACAAAACCGTTGGCGCTTATGAATTGCTGGACAGTTTAAAGCGCGACACCCCCAGCGCCAAACCGGTGACCATTTACCGGGCGTTGGAGTTTTTGCTGGCGGCGGGTTTGATCCATAAAGTGGAATCCTTAAATGCCTTTATCGGTTGTAACCACCCGGAAATTGCCCACCGTTCGGCGATTTTGATATGCGAGCATTGCCACAATGCCTTCGAATTAGAAGCGCAGGCGGTATTTCAGGATGTAACCGCGCTTAGCCGGCAGATTGGTTTTAATACTCGGCAAGTGACCTTGGAGCTGCGCGGAGTTTGCGCTGAGTGCCAACAAGCGGCCGGCTAAAGTTTGGCTTGTCCAACGGCCGGCCGCGTGTGGCCGGGAGCGCTGAAAAATGCCGGCGTGGTCAGCCGGTTGAGCCAGGCTTCGGCGGCGTTTTTTGTTAAATTCAGCGTGGTGCCGGGAAAAAAACCCAACCACAGCGCCAGTACCGCCGGTAACGCCAGCACCGCCAATTCCCGAGGCTTGAGGTCTTGCGCGCGGGTTATCGCAGGGTGCCGCGCCGGCCCCCAAAAGACACGGCGTAGCATCGGCAGCGTATAAGCGGCGGTAAAAACCAACCCGGCCACGGCGGTAATGGCGAGACTCGGGTGGGCGATCATGGCCCCGAATATCAGCAATAATTCAGCCGGAAAGCCACTGGTACCGGGCATGCCCAGGCCGACTGCGGTAAACAGCAGAAAAAAGCCCGTCAGCCGGGGCATGGCACCGGCAAGTCCGCCCAAATGCACGGCTTCCGAACTGCCCAGGCGGGCATGGATGAAGCCGGTGATCAACATCAGGCAGCTGGCCGACACGGTAAAATTCAGCAGCAGTAAAATAGCGCCTTGTAAGCCTTGTACGTTTAATGCGGAGATGCCGATAATTGCTAATCCGGTGTGTCCGGTGCCGGCATACGCCAGCATGCGCCGCAGGCTGGTTTGCTGCATGGCGACTAGCGATGCGTAAATCAGCGTGATACCGCCTAATATGCCCAATACCCAGCTGTATTCGACGGCTGCCGCCGGGGTCAATTGCATGGCGTAGCGCAAAATGCCGAACACGCTCAATTTCAGGCCCAGCAGTAACGTAGCCACGGCAATCGGCGCTTCCATCGTGGCCGAGGACAACCAGGTATGAAACGGAACCAACGGCGCGGTCACCGCAAATCCCAGTAGCAATAGGGGAAACACTTGCGTCTGCAAGGAGTAAGGCACGGGTGTTTCCATCAGCGCGGGCAGGGTAAACGCCAGCGTGGCGGTCAAGTCGCCGCCGTTCTGGTCGGCATGGTTGGCAGCCAGCATGACAAAGGCAAATAGCAGTGGGATGGCGGCAGCCAGTAATGTCAGTCCCAGTTTCATGGCAGCGCCACGGTGCCATGCGCCTATGCCCCATAAGCCGGTCAACAAAAACAGAGGCGGTAGCGTCAATTCCCAAAACAGCAGAAAATTGATCGTGTCCAGGGTTAAATAAACCCCCATCGCCATGCTTTCCAGCATCAGCAACAGACCATAATACAATTTCGGCCGGGTTTGCACGCTGTGCCAGCCGGCTAGCACCGTCATCAGTACCAATAAGGCCGCCACCGGTACGAACAATACGGCTATACCATCCAGCCCGAACATAAAGCCAATTTGCAGATCCGGCATCCAGGGATAGTGCTCGACCAGCTGAAAACGGCTGTTGCCGGGGTCAAACCGGAACAAAACCCATATCGACAACAGCAGTTCCAGTGCGGTGGCGGCTAAAGCCAGCATTTTGGCGGGCAGCGGCGGACGGCTGAATGCCGTCAACAAGGCAGCCACTAGCGGCAACAGCACCAGCAGGCTTAAAGGCGGAAAGTTGATGGCTGTCATTGCGGGGGTTCCGCCAAAGTGCTGTCGAAGTTCGGCAGGATGGCGCCGGCTTCCGGCAATGGCTCGGCATGAACCGGAAAACCCTGCATTAAGCCGCGGGTGTGGTTTTCAATCAGTTGTAAGAGCGGGGTGGTATCGAAGCCTATGCCTATTAATACCGCGCACAGGATGACGGCGGCAAGCCGCTCTGCCGGGGCCGGGTGACGCCGGCCGGTGTAGGGTTTGCTGGTGCGTTTGCTGCCGGCCAGAAACATGCGGTGAAACGCGCGCAGTAAAAACACCGCCACCAGCAGATTTCCGGTGAGTACGGCCAGTGCCGCCGGCCAGCCGTATTCTTGGATAATCCCCTTGATTAACAAGCGGATGGCATCAAACGCCGGAGTTCCGGGTATCGCCATGGTGGCCAGAATTGACGCCAAAAACAATAATCCCAGCGTGGAGCTGCGGTCGAACAAATAACCCAGTCTGGGCAGGTAAGCCGTGCCGGTGCGTTCATGCGCCAAGCCCAGGCTGAACAATAAGCCCGCTGCCGACAAGCCGTACAGCAGCGAAAGCAAAAAGCTGCCTTCCAGCCCCCAGGCATTGAAGCAAAAAATGCCGGTTACCAAAAGTCCGGCATGGCTTATGGCGGCAAAAGCCAGCATGCGCCGCATATTGATTTGCAGCACTGCTAGCAAGGCGCCGTAGAACAAGCCGACTAGCCCCAGCGTCATCGCCAGATAAGACCAGTTTTCGGCAACGCCGGGTACCAAGGGAAAAATAAACCGGACGACACCGTAAATGCCCAGTTTTACGCCGATAATAAAAAAGCCGGTGATGGCCACGCTACCCGCTTCTGCCAATACCGGCAGCCAGCCGTGGAACGGAAACAGCGGCATGCGAATGGCGAAACCGTAGAATAAAAACACAAACACCAGGATTTCATCATGCAGATAAGCATTGTTTTCCTTTAATGTCAGCCAGTCGAATGACAAGGGGTGGTCGGCCCCGGCCAGACCGAACCCCAGCAACAGGAATCCGGTCAAGGTCATCGCCAGGCTCCAGCCCCAATATTGCAGCAAGCGGCCGATCAGAAGATTGGGTTTGCTGCCGGTGCCGGCCTTAACCGTGAGCCAGCACACCGGAATCAATTCCAATACCGTCCACAGCCAGAATTGCATCAGGTTAAGCGCGCAAAACAGGCCGGTCAAAATACTTTGGTAAGCCATGATCGATGCGATCAAACCACGGTCACCGGCGTAATGCGTCAGGGACACGTAGGTCAGCGCCAGTAAACCAATGGCCGCGGCCAGCGGTATGAATAAAATATTAAAACCGTCCACGCCGACATAATAACTCATACCCAGGGCGTGCACATGTTCAACCAGTTGCAGTCCGGGCTGGTGTCTGTCGAACAAAAACAGTAAATAGCCGCTGAGCAGCAGGCTAAGCCCTGAGCTGCCGAAAGCCATCACGCGCGCACCGATAAACGAAGGCAGCCAGACTATCGCGGGAATCGCCAGTGCAGGCAGCAAGGTCAGCGTGGTCAACAAGGGAAATGCGGCCGATTGATGCCAATACCAAATTTCAGTGTTCATCAGTGCCTCAAAACGCCACCAACAAGGTGATAAACACAACCAGGGCCAAATACCTTGGCCCAAGCAGTAAACGCTCAATTTTGTTGGCTATAAAACCTAGTTTCCGGCCGTAATCGATACCGGATTTACCGACGCCGCGTAAGGCCAGCTGCTTGTCGAACCACTGCAATACAGCCGCCGCGCTGTTTGTGAGTTTGCCCGGCAAGCCCCCGCTGTTGCCTAGGGTGCCCGCCGGCTGCGCCAGCACGGGGTTTAAATATAATCTGTGCTGCGGATTACCGGTAAGTTGATCGACGATATGGCGGTCGAAAAAAGCCAGATCGTGAGATAAACGCCGGATGGGCCTGATCAGCGTCCAGCCGATAAACAAGTCCAGCCAAAAGCCTTGTAAACAGGCAACGAATAACCGGCGGCTGGCCGTAGGCCGGGATGTATGCGGCCGGGCCCCGGTCTCATCCAGGGCCGCCTGCAAGACTGGCAGGTTTAAAAACTGCCAAAAACGGACAGCGGCATGGGCGCAAAGATGCCAAGCTGCCAGCTGCCAAAATCCCAGGCTTGCCTCCAGACACATGATGCCTAACTGCGCGGCAATGGCATAAGCTAGGGCATTACGCGCGGCGGTTTGCGCTAAGCCGGTAAAATAGCCGTAAACGGCGGTGGAAAATCCAACTACACCGAGTAAAATGCGCGGCAGCAAGGCCTCTTCAAAAACCGGTTGCAGCAGCAGGAGTAAATAAATCCCGGTATGCGGCATCAGCGCAGCCAATATGGCATTGGCTGGCAAAGTACTGTCTATGGTGCGCGGAAGCCAGATCGAGAACGGTAATTGCGCGCTTTGGGCCAGGATAGCAAGCAAATAGCACAAGCCTATCGAAGTCACTTGTCCTGAGGATAAAGTGTGCAGCTGACTGCTTAAGTGCGCCCAGTTAAGATTCTCCGTCCAGGCATAAGTCAGGCCTGCACCTAATAAAAAGCCGGCATCGCCGGTGCGCTGTACCAGAAAAATAGTTAAGCCGCTGGCGCTGGCAGCCAAGCAGCGGTGGCTGTATACAGTTAAACCCAGTGCGCAAAAAGCAGTGAGTTGCCAACCCATTAATGTGCCTATGGCGTTGGCCGATAGCACCAGTTGCAGAATGGCCGATGCAAACAGGCATAAACCGATGTGCAAAGGCGTTTTGCCGACTGCAGGCAGAAAACAACCGGCGGTGAATTGCGCCGCCATGGCCAATAAAACCGCGAATAAGGCGGCCAGGAATACCGGAAGACCGTTGCTTTGGTAATTGATGCGGATGTTCAGAGTGTCGCTACCCAACCACTGGCCAACGCTAAAGCTGCCGGTGTTCTTCCCTAGCAAACTGGCGGCGGCCAACGCAATTGCCAGAAAAGCGGCAAGCATCAGCGCGCCTTTACTGATGTCGGCGCTCAGCGTGTTGTTGGGTGTGTTGCCAGGCAAACCGCACAGAACTGTCCCGGTAAGCCAAAGTGCCGCCAGTAAAGGCAAGAGCGGAATCAATATGACCAAAGCATCCATTCAGGCAGCGTCCACGGCGTTAAGCGGGGGGCGTTCCGGCGGCACTGAGTAAGCTGCAGCGCTATCCGGCATCGTCATCGGCGCCGGCTGCCAGGGAGTAAAACCGGAGCCGGGAAGCCAGCAACTGATTTCGCCGCTGAACGGGGCGACCACAATCAAATGCAACCACCGGCCGTTGAGCCAGCGATGCAAGCGCTCGTGTCCGGCTAACAAGGCTTGTACCAATGCCGGATCTCCCTCAACGACCACTAAAAGCCGCATGGCTTCGTGACCGGCGGCTATTTCTCGTGGCAGTCCTAAGCGCAGGTCGCCGTTGTTGCCGCTGATCATGGCGTCGGCGCCCAGTGGATTAAGATCAGCTACCGGGCCGCTGCCCAGGCGCTCCGGGCTGGTCACCGAGAAATACAAGCTCAGGCTGATGGGCAGTATCGCCGTTTCCAGCGCTGAAAAATGGCCGGATAACTTAAGTCCGTCGGTATCGCTGACCGCATCGTAAGACACCAGGGCAGCCCGGCGGCTCAGGTCAATGGCCTTGGTCAACCGCCGGCGCCCGATAATCACCGTCGCCAGACCGGCGTGTCCGGATTCGGGCCGGGCTTGGGAAAAATCCGCCGAGCGTTCCAACATGTGGATTAAGGCTTCTCCGGCATTCAATTTGCCGGGCGACGCAGTCAGCTGGTGATAGTGTTCCAGGGCATTGCGGCTTGCGGCTTCGGAAAAATGCTGTTGCAAACGCTCAAAAACCGCTTGTTGTGCTGAAGGCACCAGCGCGCTGTCGTGCCAACTCAAGGTATCCCGGCAGGTGTCGTGGGTGACGGCGGTAAACCAAACGCCGGGCGGAACCGATACGCCGTGCTCGGCCAGCTTGCCGCGGACTTCCGGGCGGTTCAACAAGCCGGCAAGCTGCCGCATCCCGTCAGTGTGCGCATTGGCGCAGACGGCGCAATGGTAAGCCTGCCGGTAAAGCGGGTTGCTGCTGGTACTACGGTGGCCAACCAACACTACCAGGCCGGCAAAGTTTTCGGTTAAGCCCAGGGCCTGAAAAAATCCGGCTAATTGTTCCACATCCTTTCTGGAAATTGCCGATTGCAGATTAAAGGCGACAGTCCGGTTACGCCTTCCTTGCCGGCCTAGGCTCCGCGCAAGTCCCTGCCAATGCCTCGGTGCGGTAAACTGTCCCAACAATCGCAGCACATAAAATGGTGAACTCAAAATGATGCCGGGCAGCGCCGCCAAGGTGTCTCGGTACAGGCTTAAGTCAAGCCTGGCTAGCAACGGTGGCAGTGTTTGCTTGCGTGCCTGAGCGGTTATTTCGAGTTTAGGAAATCCGCGCGCGCCACAAGTTTCAACTGCCGGATTAAGCGCTTCCAGATGCCGTCGGATGCCTTCTTCACGGATGTCCACGCAAAAGATCACTTGCGCTTCCAGGCGCGGCTTTAATATCAGCCGTTGCTTGAGCCATTGCTCCCGGATTGCACTGAGCAGACCGTCGCGGTAATGGTTTTCATAGGCTTGCAGCCAGATTCGGCTACGCAACTGCGGCGTAAACCCATTCAGCAGATCGAGCGCACCGGTTAACCGGGCTGGCTCCAGCCGGGACACGGCTTCAGCGTTCAGTCCCCAATATTGGCATAAGCGGAACAGCCGCCAGCCTTGATCGGCAGCGTTAGGCAACAGGGGCGTGGCGCTTGAAGCCCATTCTAAAGCCAAAATTTCCAGGGCAAGTTGTTGCCATTGTCCGGCGTCGTGGCGCGCCGAGCCGGATAAGGTGGTCAAAATCTCAGCTTGGCCGGTACAGTGCTCGGGTAAATCGCCTTGGAAAAGTTTCCGGCGTACTACAAATTCAGCCGGATTTTTACCAAAATAAGCTTGTAACCGGCTGAGTTTGCCCTCAATCAGCCAAGTTTCCCGGCAAGCTTGATTTAGCCATAGCCTTTCCAAGGTCAATCGGATGGCCAGAAGATCCGCCAGTGTCACCGGGATGGTGCGGTCTGCGGAGCCGCCGGCTTGGTGCCAGTGGATATAACTCGCCCAACCTAAGGAATCCAGGGCTAGCATGCGCAAATAGCCGGGCCAGTTGGGTTGAGGGATTTCCAGATGACGCAACTGTAAGATAACGGCATCTAAAGCCTGATCCGGCAGCGCGGTCATGATGGCCTGCCAATCCGGTAGTTCGTACAAAAACGGATCGGCATCAAAACGCGCGATTTGCCGCCAGGCGCCGTAAAGACCGAGTTCCGACCGCCCCGGCAAATGCCGGGCGGCGATACCTTCGATCAGTGCCGAAGCGCAAATCCGGTTAAGCTGAGTCAGTATCGAACCCATCAGGTCAATGCCGGTCAGTTTGCCGATAAACCCAGGCAAGGTATGGCTAATGCCGATGGCAGCCAGCTCCGATGCCAGTTGTTGGCGGGCATAATCAAACAAAGCGGAGCTGTTGTCCGCTGAGGTTGGCGTGGCTTTGGGCGCAAACGGGAAACCAACGGTTAGGCCAAGTTTGTCTTCAATTATCTGCCAAAGCTGGCGGCATATTGTCCGCTCCGAGGCATTGCCCGCCATTAATTGCTGACGTGCCGACGCCGGCAAATCCTCGGGCAAGGCGTCAAGCGCGCGGTTTTCGTTAAGTTGCCAGTAGAATTCGGGCCAAGTCAGCGGCTCAATGTCGTAAAGTAGCGCAGTGTGATACAAGTCATAACGCAGTAAGGCAGCGTCATCTTCGCCGAATAATGCCGCCTTGGCGTTAAGCTGAGGAAAACTGTCCATGGCGGCGGCAAGGTCAGCCTTGTTGATGCGGTCGTGGCGGTAATAGTCTCTGAACTGGGTTTCGCTTTGGTAACCCCGGATGCCGGCACTTTGCAATTGCGCCAACGCCACCGAAAAATCCTCCTCCATCACACCTTGCAGCGGATTTTCCGGCGTTAACCGGTGCAGTGGTGCCAGTTTTGGCAAAGTTTCGGCCAAGGCTGCAATATCCGCCCTCAGTTGGGTTTTCAGGTGGTCGGCAACAGCGGTAGTCGTTGGCATGGATTAAAAAGGCGCGCTGATTTGCTGGTGGATTTTATTTAAAGCGTTTTGCGAAAGCGCCGTTATCAATTGCGGCCAAAATCCAAAGCCTATGATGATGGCCGAAAGCAGGCCCGCTGCCAGCAATTCTTTGGTGTTGAGGTCGGTAACACTGATCTGCCGGTTAGTGTCGGGGCCGGTGAACAGCAGCAGCATGGTGCGTAACAAATAAGCCGCCGAAATTAGCCAGCTCAAGCTCAGGCAAACCATGGCCAGTCCGCCCCACTGTAAGTAACCGCCGATAAAAGCATGCAATTGAGCGGCAAAATTTAGCGAGCCCGGCAAGCCCATGGCGGCAAATAGCAACAAAATCGCGCAACCGGCAAAACGGGGCATTAACCGCATTAACGATCCGTAGTCCGGTAAGCGCAATAAGCCGGCGTGCTCGCCGAGACTACCGGCCAACAGCCAAAGCGCCGCCGCCAATATCCCATGCGCCGCCATTTGCAGGAATGCGCCGGTTAAGCCGATGCGGTTAAGGCTGGCAATGCCTAGCAACACCACGCTCATTTGACTGATACAGGAATAAGCCAGCATAGCTTTGAGCGTGGTTTGCCGCCAAGCCAGCAAGCCGCCGTAGAGCATGCCGAAAAAAGCTAGAACCATTAGCAGCGGCTGCAGGCTATGCACGGCCTCAGGGAACGACGGCACTACCCGCAACAAGCCGTAAGCACCCATATTCAATACCACGCCGGCCAGTAAAATTCCGGCGGGTATCGGTGCCTCCTCAAGCGCCAGGGTTAGCCAGCCGTGCATGGGGAAAACCGGTAGTTGGACCCCGAAGCCCAGCAAAAACCCAAGTAGAGCCCAGATTTGCAGGTTTTCGGGCATGTATTTTGAAACATAATACATTGAACTTAACAACGAACTATGCTCGGGCACATATTCGTAAACCGCGATCAGGCTAATCAACATGAAAATTGAACCGGCCATCGTGTACAGCGCAAAGCTTAAGCTGGCTTGATGGCGGTTTTTGCCGCCCCAGCGGTTTAACAGAAAGAACAGGCAGATCAGGCTGGTTTCCCAGCAAATATAAAACACCGCCCAGTCTTGCGCTAAAAATACCCCCAGCACGCCGAAGTTAAGCAGTAAAAAACAAATGTAATAGCTTTTGATGTGTTTTTTGATTGAATCCGACACCAGCCAGGCTAACAGGCTTAAAGCGGATGTTAAAACCGCCATGGGCAGCGACAGACCATCTACGCCCAGCGCGTAAGTGCTGCCGAATTTGGGGCTTAACGGTAAATATTCGCTGAATTGCGCCGATGGGTTTAAGGGATCAAACTGCAGCAATAGCCAGCCGGTGATAGCAAGTTCGGCCGTCAACACGCAACAGGACAAGCCGCGGATTGCTGAATGCTGATGGTTGGCGAAAAAGCTAAGAACCAATGCGCTTAGGGCAGGCAGCCAAAGTAACAAACTTAAAATTCCCATAGGCTTTGGTTAATAGCTGAAAAAACGTCCGTTATTGGCTTCTGCAAAAGGTTAGCGGCGACTCGGCGATTATACTGGCAACACCGGTTCCGGCAAAGTTACCCTTTGGCTTTTAATTTTTGATATTCAGTTAAAACGTAATTACACACGCATTATTAGTATAAATACCGACAAAAACACTCGGTTAAATACTAATAGGTTTATTAATAATAATCATTTGCATTAATAAATTGCTTTGCACTATACTTTTCGAAAATTTAGTTTTAGTGAGGTAATAATGTGATGCAAAAATCTTTTATCAACGCCGCCTTAATGGGGCTGGCAGTAATGGCCTTACCGGTTAATGCCTTGGAATAACCCAAGACGATTGAAGACATGTGGAAAATCATCCAAACGCAGCAGCAGGAGATTGAAGCCCTAAAGGCGCAAGCTACTAAAGCCGCGGCCACACAAACCGGCGCCGGTAATGGCGATGTTAGAACGCTGGAGCGGAAAACCGATGTGTTAAGTGCCGAGTTGGAGAAACTGCGCACGAATCTGGTTATTCCCGAAGAAACTAAATATAAAAGCAGTTATGGTTTAGGTCCCGCCGCTTCGAAAATCTATTCGGTGGGCAAAGGCTTATCCATTGGCGGCTATGGTGAAGGTAATTACCAGGCCATCGTTGGTGACAAAGGCACACAAAAAGATAATGTCGACCTTGAGCGTCTGGTACTTTATGCCGGTTACAAATTTACCGACAATATTTTGTTCAACAGTGAAATTGAATTCGAGCACGGAACCACTGGCTCAGGAAGCGCCCAAGAGGGCGAAGTGTCGGTTGAATTTGCCGCCTTGGATTTTTTTATTGACCCGGTGGCCAATGTCAGGGCGGGTTTAGTGTTGTTACCTATCGGTTTTATCAACCTGATTCACGAACCGCCGTTTTTCTTCGGTAATAACCGGCCGGAAGTCGAACGTAATATTATTCCGAGCACGTTCAGGGAGTACGGTATCGGCTTGTTCGGCCAATTGACGCCGGAATTAACTTATACGGCTTATGTGGTTGGTGGCTTGGATGCCAAACGGTTCACTTCGGATAGCGGTATCCGAGGCGGCCGCGGCGGCGGCAGCCAAGCCTTGGCGGAAGATTTTGCCTTTGTCGGCAGACTGGATTATTCGCCGTTGGCGATTCCGGGGTTGACGGTAGGCGGTTCCGCTTATGTCGGTAAATCCGGTCAGAATCAGACCTTCGCCAGGCAGCAAGTAGATGCACTGGTGCAATTGTACGAAGGCCATGTGCAATGGAAATACCGTGGTCTCGAATTCAGAGCCTTGGGTGCTAAAGGCCATATCGACGATGCCGGTGTGTTGAGCGCCGATTTGGGTCAAACCATAGGCGCGGAGAACTTCGGTTGGTATACCGAGCTGGGCTACGACATTTTGCCGTTGCTGTTTAGCGACACCACGCAATATTTGGCGCCGTTCGTGCGTTATGAAAACTATGACACGGTTTCCAGAGCGCCGGCCGGATTTGCCGACGACCCGAGGCGCGACCGTCATATACCAAATCGGCCTGCAATACAAACCCATTCCCAATGTCGTCGTTAAAGCCGACTACCGTAACCGGGTTGCTAAGCAAGGCTCGTTATCGGACGACTTTAACCTGGGCTTTGGCTTTATTTTCTAAATTTTCCCAACAACGGTGGCCAGCCGCGCGGGTGGCCACCGTCTAATGTCACCTGGACTGCCGGCTGTCTTATTCCCGGATTTGAGCGGGATGGATAGGGCCGGCAGTTTGTTTTTGCCGGCGTCTAAAGTAATATTGACCGATTTTTAGACGGAAAAACAGTTATGGTTAAAGTTAACCGCCGATGGCCGGTTTTTGGGTTTTTACTGGCCTTGGCTTTACCCGCTTGGTCGGGGGTGTTTTATAGTAAAGAGGAAGCCATGGCGCTGGCTTTCGGACAAGGCGCGCAAGTTGAAGTCTTGTCTTTGTTCCCGGATGACCGCCAAAAAGCTAAAATTGAAGAGCAGGCTAAAACCAAGTTGAGTTCGGGATTATTCAGCTTGTATGTGGGCAAGAGCCAAGGCCGGATTTTAGGCTATGCCGCCATCGAAACCGAGGCCGTGCGTACTAAACCGGAGACCTTGATGATCGTATTGAATTCTGCCGGCGAGCTGGACAAAATCGTTACCCTGGCATTCCACGAGCCGCCCGAATACCAGCCGCCTGAGCGCTGGTACGATCAATTGCTAAAAAAACCGCTTGCCGAACTCGATTTCAACAAAGGTATTCAAGGCATCACCGGTGCCACGCTGAGTACCCGCGCAGCCCTCAACAGTGTGCGCCGGGTGATGGCGGTTTATGATGTTATGGTAAAAAATAAGGATAAACCCTAATGCGATTTTTTGTTACAGGCGAGCAGCATCGAAAAAGTCTTATGAATGCGCTGGTACTGATGTTTATGGGCTATGTGGTCATGCTCTGGCTGGTTAACGGCTTAATGTATTTCCACCGCATGGGATTGACTCCGGATTCGGTGATCGCCTATTACTTGGGTTCCGAGCAAGCGTTTACCCAGCCCAAAAGTTATGAAAGCATTCTGGAAGTGACCCATTTTCATCTGTTTTCCATGGGCATGCTGGTGCTGACCTTAACCCATTTGATGCTGATGACCGAGTTTTCGACCCGGCTGAAAATTTGGTTAAGCGGCATTATTTATTTATCGGCTATCGGCGATGAAGTTGCCAGCTGGCTGGTCAGGTTTGTGCATCCTGCGTTCGCGTATTTTAAAATCGCTGCGTTTTTAGCCCTGGAAATTTCCCTGCTGGTGTTGCTAATCGTGGTGATTGCCTCATTATTCCATGCCCGCGGCCAGCTTAAGGACTTGAATAAAATCTTTCCCACCGAGAATGCCGAAAAGCATAAACCTTAGCGCGCTTAGCTACAGGTAATTAGCCTAAGGCAGTTTAAACCCGATTTGTGCTACGATTAGCGTTTTTTTAACCTGATTTGGCAACACCGGTCAACCTGTCTTTATGGCTAACACTAAACATATTCTTATAACCGGAGCCGGTCCCGGCGGTTTGTGTGCCGCCATGCTGCTGGCGCATCGCGGTTTTAAAGTCACCGTTTTCGATAAAAACGCAGAGGTGGGTGGCCGCAACCGCGGCATACACATGCAAGGCTTTACTTTCGACGTAGGCCCGACATTTTTATTGATGAAAGGCGTGCTTGATGAAATGTTTCAGTTGTGCGGGCGGCGTAGCGAGGATTACCTTAAGTTTCTGCCGTTAAGCCCGATGTACCGGTTGCTTTATGATGATAAAGCGGTCTCGGTGTATTCCGATCCCATCAACATGCGCGCCGAATTACAGCGGGTATTTCCGGAAGGGGTCAATGGCTACGACCGGTTTCTGGTCAACGAGCGCAAGCGTTTCAACCGTTTATATTCCTGTATTACCCGCGATTACTCCAGCTTGTCGTCGTTTTTATCGATGGATTTGATCAAGGCGTTGCCTTGGCTGGCTTATCCCAAGAGTGTGTTTGCCAATCTGGGCCAATATTTCAACGAAGAAAAAATGCGCCTGGCGTTTTGTTTTCAATCCAAATATTTAGGCATGTCGCCTTGGGACTGTCCGGCGTTATTTACCATGTTGTCGTATCTGGAACATGATTACGGTATTTACCATGTCGCCGGCGGCTTGAACCGCATCGCTCAGGCCATGGCCAAAGTGGTGGAGGAATGCGGCGGCGAGATCCGTTTGAATACCCAGGTGAAATCGGTGATTGTGGAAAACGGGCAAGCAAAAGGCGTGACCTTGGCCGATGGCGAACAAATCTTCGGCGACGAGGTTGTCATCAATGCCGATTTTGCCTATGCCATGAGCCAGTTGATCGAGCCCGGCGTGCTCAAAAAATACAATACGGAAGGGCTGGCCAAGCGCGAATATTCCTGCTCCACCTTTATGTTGTATCTGGGGTTGGACAAGCTTTACGACCTGCCTCACCACACGATTGCCTTCGCACGCGACTACCGCAGTAATATTGAAAACATATTCAAAAATAAAAAGCTCAGCAATGATTTTTCATTTTACGTGCACAACGCATCGATCAGCGATCCCAGCCTTGCGCCGGAGGGGAAATCCGCGCTTTATGTGTTGGTGCCCATGCCCAACAACGGCAGCGGCGTGGATTGGGATGCGCATTGCCAAGAGGCCAGGGAGCGCACCCTGGACACGTTGGCGGAGCGTCTGGGGCTTAACGATCTGCGCGAACACATCGTATGCGAGAAGATTATCACGCCCAAAACCTGGGAAACTGAAGAAAATATCTACCAAGGCGCGACTTTCAGCCTGTCCCACAAACTAAGCCAAATGCTGTATTGGCGGCCGCACAACCGTTTCGAAGAGCTGGACAATTGCTATCTGGTCGGCGGCGGCACCCATCCCGGCAGCGGTTTGCCCACGATTTACGAGTCGGCGCGGATTTCGTCGAATCTCATCTCCAAAAAGCACCGGGTGCAATTTCAAGAGCTTAAGCACAGCACCTGGTTGAAAAAAGCCGGCGTTTGATGGCTGTGATCAGTGCGTTTTCGCCGGTAGACGGGCAAAAGCTGGCTGATTTTGCCGAAACCACGCCGGAAAGCATTGCCCAACTGATGATGCTGGCTCGCCAGGCAGGGGCCGAGTGGGCCAAAGTCCCGGTGGCGCGGCGAGCGAAGATTTTGGGCCGCTTGATGCCACTACTGCTGGCGGAGCTCGACAACATTTGCGCGGTCATCGCCCAAACCACGGGCAAGGTATACACCGAAGCCTTGCTGGGCGAATTGTACCCGCTGCTGGACTTAACGCGTTATTACCAAAACCACGCCGCCGGCATCCTGAAAGACCGGGGTGTGGTGACCTCGCGGTTTGCTTTTCCCGGATCGACGGCAGCTATTTCACGGCGGCCGTTCGGCGTGGTAGCGGTGATTTCGCCGTGGAATTACCCGTTTCAACTCACCGTGGGGCCGTTGCTGAGCGCTTTGTTTGCCGGCAATGCGGTGATTTTTAAGCCGTCCGAGCTAAGCTTGCCGGTAGGTGAACTCATCATGCAGCTGTTTGCCCGTTTGCCGTTGCCGGCTAATCTGGTGCAATGGGTGATCGGCGGACGTAGCGCCGGTGAGGCTTTGATCGATGCCGCGCCGGATTTGGTATTTTTTACCGGCGGCCCTAATTCCGGGCGTGCAGTTATGCAGCGTGCTGCGCGCCATCCGGTGCCTGTGCTGCTGGAGTTGGGTGGTAAAGATCCCATGCTGGTGTTTGCCGATGCCCACTTGCAACGCGCTTGCGACGGTGCTTTGTACGGCGCCTTTTGCAACAGCGGGCAGGCGTGTGCCGCGATAGAGCGGTTATATGTGGAGCAAGCCGTGTTTGAGCCGTTTTTGCAACTACTGCGCCATGGCGTTGCGCAATTGGCGGTCGGTTTTCCCCATGCCGATATTGGCGCGATGACAACCGAAGCGCAATTTGCCATCGTCAAATCCCATTATGACGATGCCCTTGCCCAAGGCGCCAAAGCCTCCGGGCCGTTACAGCGCGAAGGCAATCTAGTCAAGCCTGTGGTCTTGTGGCAAGTGCACCACGGCATGCGCATCATGCGCGAGGAAACGTTCGGCCCGTTGTTGCCGGTGATGGCGTTTGCGAACGAGGCCGAAGCCGTTAAACTTGCCAATGATTGCGAGTTCGGCCTCAACGCCAGCATCTGGAGCCGGGATATAGAAAAGGCCCGGCGCGTAGCCGGCCTGCTGGAAACCGGCAACTGGGCCATCAATGATACCTTGAAAAACATAGGCCATGCGGGCTTGCCGTTCGGCGGCGTCAAACGTAGCGGTTTCGGGCGTTACCACGGCGCGGAAGGCTTGCTCAGCTTCACCTATGCGGTGTCCGGGCTGACCTGCCGCAGCCGTTTAGCCAAGGAGCCCAATTGGTTTCCGTATACGGAACAGCGTTATGCCGATTTCAAGGGTTATCTGGATTTTGTTTACGGCACGGGCTCGCTATTTCAACGGATACGCCGCAACTGGCGCGCGCTGGAAGCTTTTAAGGCGTACTCGGCGTTCAATTTCAGGCAACGCTGGCGCAACTTTATTTTATCGGGATTTTGGAAACAGGACTGACCATGCAGCCAAACTATAACAACATGCGCGTCGTCGTCATCGGCGGCGGTCTGGGCGGACTCTCCGCCGCCATCTCACTGGCTACCGAAGGCTTTAAGGTGGAGTTGGTCGAGAAAAACGACAAAGTCGGCGGCAAGCTCAATATCCTGGAAAAAGACGGTTTCAGCTTCGACCTGGGGCCGTCCATTTTGACCATGCCGCATATTTTCGATGCTTTGTTTGCCAAAGCCGGAAAAAACCGCGCCGATTACGTCGGCATTGAAAAAGTCGAACCGCACTGGCGCAACTTCTTCGAAGACGGCACCGTTATCGATTTGACTGAAGACCCTGCCAAACAACGCCAAGAGCTGGAAAAACTGGGCCCTAAGGTTGCCGAGGAGTTTGAGCGCTTTATGGCGTACTCCAAAAAACTCAGCGACGAGACCGAAGCCGGTTATTTCGGCAAAGGGCTGGACAGCTTTTGGGCGCTGTTAAAATTCTACGGCCCTCTGCGCAGCCTTAATTTCGATGTATTCCGCACCATGGATCAAGGCGTGCGCCGGTTTATCAGCGATCCCAAACTGGTCGAGATATTGAATTATTTCATCAAATACGTCGGCTCCTCGCCTTACGACGCGCCCGCGTTGATGAATTTATTGCCGCATATTCAATACCATTACGGCTTATGGTACATCCAAGGCGGCATGTACGGCATGGCCGGTGCCATGGAAAAACTGGCTATCGAATTAGGTGTGAGCATCCGACTGAATGCGGAAGTGGTGGAGATTAGCCACGAAAACCGCCGGGCCACCGGTGTGCGCTTGCAAGACGGCGAGTTACTGCCTGCCGACATCGTGGTGTCCAACATGGAAGTTATCCCGGCCATGAAACGCCTATTGAACAGCCCGGACGCCGAAGTGGCTAAAATGCGCCGCTTCGAGCCCACCTGCTCGGGGCTGGTGCTGCATTTGGGCGTGGATAGAATCTACCCGCAGCTTGCGCACCACAATTTCTTTTATTCCGACCACCCGAAAGCACACTTCAACGCCGTGTTCCACAGCGGCAAGCTCTCCGAAGACCCCACCATTTATTTGGTCGCGCCGGTCAAAACCGACCCCAAGCAGGCGCCGCCCGGCTGCGAAATCATCAAAATCCTGCCGCATATCCCACACCTCAATCCGGATAAGCCGTTAACCGCCGACGACTACTGGGCGCTACGCGAACGTGTACTGGTGAAACTCGAACGCATGGGATTAACGGATCTACGCCAACACATCGTCACCGAAGAATACTGGACACCCGTGGATATTGAGGCGCGCTACTACTCCAATCTGGGCTCGATTTACGGTGTAGTGGCCGACCGCAACAAAAACCTGGGCTTCAAAGCCCCGCAGCGCAGCAGCCAGCTCAAAAACCTGTATTTCGTTGGCGGCAGCGTCAACCCCGGCGGCGGCATGCCCATGGTGACGTTGTCCGGCCAGCTGGCGCGGGATAAGATTTTGGC
>PERF01000035.1 GCA_002928495.1 Methylobacter sp.
ACATCGAACTGGTTAGGGTTCATCACCATATGCATGCAGGTGGCGTCGATAATTTTTTCATCGAAGGCTATGTCAGGATAACGGGCGGCGGCTTCTCTGGCGACATCCAAAAACAGCCCTTGCGTGTATTTCAGAATATTGGCTTTATGAGCAACCGTTACTTTTTTGCGCTGGTTCTCCCTGGCATATTTGAAAGCATATTCGCAGATGCGCTCCGAACCGGCGCGGGTTACCACCGCCAAGCTTTCGGCAATATCTTTTTTGGGAGTCAGGTAATGCTCAAGCCCGGCATATAAACCCTCGGTATTTTCCCGCACGATAACGATATCGACGTCGGTAAAGCGGGTGTTCACGCCAGTCCAGCTTTTGGCCGGGCGCACATTGGCATAAAGCTCGTATTTTTGCCGTAAGGCGACGTTGATACTTCTAAAACCGGAACCGCCGACTACGGTAGTCAAAGGGCCTTTAAAAGCGACACGGGTTTTGTCGATGGAGGCCATGGTCTCATCCGGCAAAGGTGTACCGAATTTCTCGAACGCCGCCATACCGGCGTGCGCTTCTTCCCATTCGATGTTAACACCGGAGGCGTTAATAATCTTAACTGCCTCGTCCATGATGGAAGGGCCAATGCCGTCGCCTTTGATCAAGGTAACTTTATGCATGAATTTCTCCAGATTTTTATTTGAACACAGCCCGATAATACAGGATTAACCGATATTTGATAATCTTGTGAAACCATGTTGACTGCATTATATCGGCCCTAATAACGATTAACGAGCACGCACTATTACGTTTCTGTTAAACAAATTATTTCTTTAAATGTCTTAGACGTTAACGGTACTATCTATGCCCAAAGACATTACCTTTTAGTGTACCCTGCTCTCCTTTATGCACCGGAGATTTTTATGACACAAGCTTCGTTAATCCCCTCCTCAGCCGCTCGCATAACTTTTGATAACGGCAGGCTAACCGTACCCGACCAACCGATCATACCTTTTATAGAGGGCGACGGCACCGGCCCCGATATATGGAAAGCCGCAGTGCGGGTTTTGGATGCGGCGGTGGCAAAAGCGTACGGCGGACAAAAAAAGATTCATTGGTTGGAAATTTATGCCGGAGAAAAATCCCACCGGCTGTTTAACACGTGGCTGCCGGATGAAACCATTGCCGCCTGCCAGGAATTTTTGGTCGCTATCAAAGGGCCGCTAACCACACCGGTTGGCGGCGGTATACGCTCTCTGAACGTGGCATTAAGGCAAACCTTGGATTTATATGTGTGTTTACGGCCTGTTCGCTGGTTTAAAGGCGTACCTTCGCCGGTGAAAAAGCCCGGCTCAGTGGATATGGTGATTTTCCGGGAAAACACCGAAGACATTTACGCAGGTATTGAATTTGAAGCCGATACCGAAGATAACTTGCGCTTTCTGGAGTTATTGCAACAACATTTTCCCAAACGTTATGAAAAGATCCGTTTTACCGAACATTGTGGCATAGGCATTAAGCCGGTTTCTAAACAAGGCTCGGAACGGCTCATTAAAGCCGCCATCGAGTATGCCCTCGCTAACGGACGTAGAAGCGTCACGTTAGTGCATAAAGGCAATATCATGAAGTATACCGAAGGCGCATTCCGGTTGTGGTGTTATGAATTGGCCGAGCGCGATTTTGCTTCAGCCGTCTACACCAGCCGGCAGTGGGAAACAACCCGCGCCAACCAGGATGAAGACGCCGCCAATAGGGAGCAAGCCCAAGCCAAGGCCGCCGGACGCCTCATTATTAAAGACGCAATCGCCGACATTTCCTTACAGCAAGTGTTAACCCGGCCGGAAGAATTTGATGTGATCGCCACGTTGAACCTGAACGGCGACTACTTATCCGATGCCTTGGCCGCGCAAGTTGGCGGCATAGGCATCGCGCCCGGTGGCAATATCAACTATCTAACCGGGGCGGCGATTTTTGAGGCTACACACGGTACGGCTCCCAAATATGCCAACCTGGACAAAGTCAACCCGGGCTCGGTCATTTTATCTGGAGAAATGATGCTGCGTTACCTGGGCTGGACCGAAGCCGCCGACGCCATCATAAAAGCCATGGACGCCGCAATTGCCAATAAGCGGGTAACCTACGATCTGGCGCGGTTAATGGAAGGCGCTGAGGAAATCCGCTGCAGCGAATTTGCCGACGAACTGATCAATAACATATAAGCTAATAGGACTGCTGTTTGTTGCTTAAAACAAACCGACACACTGGCCGGACTCTAACAAGCCACGGCTTTAAACCAAAATATACATTAATTTATAGTCAGGATGGTCACGGCAAGATTTACCTTAATTACTGAAAAAATAACTATCTTAATTTATCGAAGTTGAGTGCGATGGGCACCGCTTCGCAGCATGCCGTTTGCGATTCCGAATCCAGGCATTGTTCGGGTTGCCCGTTACAACATTCATCTGTTAAGTACGCTATCAACTCCCGCAT
This sequence comes from Methylobacter sp., assembly GCA_002928495.1. Taxonomy (GTDB): domain Bacteria; phylum Pseudomonadota; class Gammaproteobacteria; order Methylococcales; family Methylomonadaceae; genus WM-3-3. The sequence continues at coordinate 2,476 of PERF01000035.1, forward strand.
TAAGGTCATGTTGGCGCGGTAACGTTGAAATCTGCCTTGCTGCTCCACGCTGATCAAGCCTGCTTGCGACAAGGCCTTCAAATGAAACGAAAGATTGGTTGGCGGCAGTGACAACAAACCGGAAATTTCTCCGGCAACAAGACCTTCCGGACCGGTTTTAACCAAAAGCCGAAAAACATCAAGTCTTATACCGGAAGCTAGCGATTCGAAGACGGAAGTTGCTATCTGTTTATCCATGTTAAATAATGCATAGAGACTTTGAAAATTGAAATTCTAATATATTAAAACTTCTTCTCGGATGATAATTTTTTAATCAAAAATATTACCCGCGATGCAAATTTTAATGACTACCAAGCTCACCAATTAGGTGCAAAATTATTGTAATCGATCCACTTTTAAACCAAGACTGAACCAAGATGAAACAAATTGAATCCAAGGTTTATCATTTCTTTAAAAAAGTTAATTGAACATGGATTTCTTTTTCATAGAACGTTATAACTAAAGTAAAAATACCGGCAGAAAATAATGTCATCTTGGTGGCACCATTCATGCTTAGGACAAACATTATGGACGTGGCTTAAGGTTCTAACCTGACCGGGGATCGGATAATGCAGCTAAAACCAATTTTTAATGACAACACTATACGGATGCCATGAAATCAATTTGGGAAAATTATAATACCGAGGCTGCTTATGATGAACTTATGCAGTCTGAATACCAACCAAGAGCCATAAGTTACCACCTCTGCCAATATCTGAACTCCCTAAAAAAAAGTGACATCGACAAGCGCAAGACCGCCGCTGAGCTAGCCATCATGGAGATGGGCATCACCTTCACCGTTTACACCGATGAAGGCAACATAGACCGGGCCTGGCCTTTCGACATCATACCCAGAATAATTGCTGCCAGTGAATGGAAAATCATCGAAAAAGGACTTAAACAACGATTAACCGCGCTTAACTGCTTTATTGCCGACGTCTATGACGAACAGGCTTTTATCAAAGACGGTAAAATTCCCGATCACATTATCAACAGCTCCAAAAACTTCCGCAAAGAATGCATCGGCATCAAACCCAGGTTTAATGCCTGGGCCAATATCTGCGGCACCGATCTGGTGCGCGATAAAGATGGTGTCATGTATGTGCTGGAAGATAATCTCAGAGTACCTTCCGGCGTTTCATACATGCTGGAAAATCGGGTCATCACCAAACGGGTTTTCCCGGAATTGTTGCAAGACATCAATATTCTGCCCATCGACAATTACCCGACCCAATTACACGAAATGCTGTGTTCGATCGCACCGGAAAACGGCATGACCAAAATAGCCGTTTTAACCCCTGGCATCTATAACTCGGCGTATTTTGAACATGCTTATCTAGCCCAACAGATGGGGGCCCAGTTAGTTGAAGGCTGCGATTTGGTGGTCAACGATGATAACTGCGTTTACATGCGCACCATTGAAGGGCTGGAGAAGTTAGATGTCATTTATCGGCGCATAGACGACGACTTTCTCGATCCTGAAGTCTTCCGTAAAGACTCGATACTGGGTGTACCGGGCCTTATGCGCGCCTGGAAAGCCGGCAATATCGCCTTGGCCAATGCTCCCGGCGCCGGTGTGGCCGATGACAAAGTGGTCTATGCCTACGTGCCTGAAATGATACGCTATTACCTGAATGAAGAACCGATACTGCCCAATGTTCCCACTTATCTGTGTAGTGATGACGACGATCTGGAGTATGTTTTAAACAATCTGGCGGAATTGGTAGTCAAACCCGCCAATGAATCCGGCGGTTACGGCATGCTGGTCGGGCCGCATGCAACCAACAAAGAAGTCATCGCTTTCCGCGAGATTATCAAACAAAATCCGCGCAATTATATTGCACAACCGACGTTGGCCATTTCCACCGCACCTACTCTGTGCAAAGATAAACTTGAACCGCGCCATATTGATCTTCGGCCATTTATTCTGCAAGGGGAACGGACTTTCGTCACCGCAGGTGGGTTAACCCGCGTGGCGCTTAAAAAAGGCTCGCTGGTGGTAAATTCCTCGCAAGGCGGCGGTAGTAAAGACACTTGGATCATCGACATGGAGGGAATCTGATGCTATCGCGCTCCGCAGAACGCTTATATTGGCTGGCACGTTATCTGGAACGCACTGAAAACATTGCACGGCTGGTCAACGTGCATATGAATCTGCTGCTGGATTTGCCCAAAGGCATAGAAATGAATTGGCAGCAATTGCTCAAAATCAACAGCTCCGAGGAATTGTTCTTTACGTCCTACAATCAGGCCAGTGAAAGAAATGTTGTGCGCTTTTTGATAACCGACAGCAATTACTCCAGCTCATTATTTTCCTCGCTAAGCTATGCCCGTGAAAATATACGCACGACGCGTGATTTGCTACCCGACGAGGCTTGGGAGCACGTCAACGAGATGTATCTTTATGCCAAGAACAACCTTGACAGTGTCAACAGTCGCCGGCAGCGGGTACTGTTTTTAAGAGAAATCATTGAAGGCTGCCAGCGTTTCACCGGTTTACTATCCGGTTATATGAACCACAGCCGGCCTTACCGCTTTATCCGTTTAGGCCGGAATATCGAGCGCGCGGACATGACCAGCCGGATATTGGATTTAGCTTCATTGCTGCTGTCTGAATCACGTAGCGAGGAAGTCAAACAATATGAAACCAGCTTATGGCTGAATATTTTGAAATCGCTAAATGCATTACTGATTTACCGGCAACAAGTACATAACCGCATTAGCGGGAATCAGGTACTCAACCTGCTGTTATTTAACGATAACCTGCCACGGGCAATTTATTGTTGTATCAACGAGATTACCGATTGCATTACCAGACTGCCCCGACACGAAGCCACTGTGGAGCAAATAAAATACCTGGAAGCTTATCTCAAAACCATAGATACACAAAGTACCACCCAACAACAACTCAGGGAAATTTTAGATACTTTACAGAACAAAATCGGCCAAGTTCATATTCAGATTGCCGACACCTGGTTTTTAATTCAGGACCAACACAGCGCAGAAAATACCTAGTATATTAAACCGCTGCAAGCCATGCTGATAAACAAAAAGCATTGGCTTTTACCTTGTATTACGTTACTATATTCGGCTATTGGAGAGCTGGCTGAGCGGTCGAAAGCGGCGGTCTTGAAAACCGTTGAAGGTTTATCCCTTCCTGGGGTTCGAATCCCTAGCTCTCCGCCACATCCTCGCCTATCTTCCTATTATCCAGTTATCATTTGTGCAAAAAGCTATGTCAATGCTTTTTATTGGCTTCCATTTAACGCACCAATTTATTGTTTAACTTAACGTCTCTGTGCAACGTGCTCTGACACAGGACGTATCGTCAGCGTTAAATTCATATAAATTACGCGAAGCCGAACCGCAATTTGGTCATTCCTCAAAATGCCAATACTTTCGCTCAGTCTCCCTGTAAGTTTCAACTAAGGCGTGATCAGGCCCCAGCTGCACAGTGATTGCACCACCCTCAGCACTGGTTTTCCATTGCGCTCCAATCGATTTATAGCGTTTTAACACCGGAGCATGCGGATGTCCGAACGGGTTACGGTAGCCGGCGGGAATCAAAACCAGCTTGGGTTTGACTGCGTGTAAAAACGCCATGCCCGAAGACGTTTTACTGCCGTGGTGTGGGGCAATTAAGACATCGGACTGAAGGTTCGCGCCGTATTTTTCCACCAGCCGTGATTCGGCAAGTGTTTCGATATCCCCGGTCAACAGTAAAGCGGACTTTGGCGTTGTTATCTTGAGCACGCAGGAATCGTTATTCTCCGAGCCCAAGCTGGTTTCGGGCGACAACATGTTGAATGCCACACCGTCCCATATCCAGGATTGCCCAGCCTGACATTTTTGGGGCTTAAATTGCCCGCCAAGGTTTTCCGGTACGCTGGTTAAAGTCCGGCTTACCGCAACTGCTTCCAGCAAACTTTCCGCCCCGCCGATGTGATCGTTATCGCCATGGCTGACCACCAAGGTATCGATACTAGCGATGCCTTGCTGCCACAAGAACGGCAAAATAACTGTTTTTCCGCTATCACCGGCACTGGAAAATTTGGCGCCGGTATCGTAGACCAGCGTGTGATTTGCTGTCCGCACAACGCTTGCCAGACCTTGCCCAACGTCGAGCAGGGTAAAATGCACGGCTCCGTAATGCGGCTTGTCCGGCACAAAGCACAGCGCCGGTATGGTTAACACCCAACCCAAGCTTCGCCCCGGCAAAGCTGGCGGAGCCAGTAATAAGGCTGCCCCTAGCAAGGCTAACACCAGATAACCTAACGGTGGCTGTGCCATTACCACGGTTGCATACGGCCAATGCGCCAAACTCGTTAACAATTGCATCATGACCTTGATCAAGCATTGATCGATAAAACAAAGCCATTCAGCCAGAAACGGCAATATATAAAGACTGATGATAGTCAGCAGCGACAAAGGCACAATCAACAAACTGACCAGAGGCACCGCCACCATATTAACCAGCGGCGCTATCAAGGAAATTTGCGGAGTAATCGTCAACAGCAACGGCGTCATAGCCAGTGAAGTTAAACAGTTCAACTTTAGCGCCGCCAACCAGGGCTTGTTCCATGCCATACGGCCGGTGGTTAAATAAATAATGATGAATACGGCAATAAAGGATAACCAAAACCCCGGAGCAAGCACCGCCAATGGCTCCGCCAGCAATACCGCCATTAAGGCCATGGCCAGAACCTGCATTGGCCGCGTGTTGCGTTGGCTGATTATGGCTAGAAACGCGACTGAAAGCATGATGAAAGCGCGTTGCACCGGAATGGAAAAACCGGCTAACAAGGCATAACCCAAAGCCCCTAGAAATGCGGTAATAGCCGCGAATTTAGGCGGTGAAGGTTGCAACCGGCCGCTCCAGGCCCAGAGTTTTAGCGCCGAAAAATAAATCAGGCCGGCAATCAAACCAATATGAGAACCGGAAATTACCATCAAATGTATGGTGCCGGTTTTACGGAAAACCTCCCAATCCTCCGCGCTAATACCGCTGCCGTCGCCTATGGTTAACGCTTTAAGCATCGCCGTTATTTGTGGCTGTGCAGGCCACTGGCGATCCAGCCGGTCGGCAATCGTCTGACGCAAAGCATCCAAAGACCACCAGCCTGCCTGGCTAAGTAAAACTGCGGCAGCAGAGTCGCGGATATAACCGGTAGCACCTATGCCTTCGGCAAATAACACACGCTCGTAATCCAAACCGCCAGGATTGTAAACGGAATGCACACGTTTCAGTTTAACTTTAAACCGCCAATGCTGACCTGCTTTAACGCATTGCTCTGAATGGTACCAGCTCAATCTGACGAACTCAGGCACACCTGGTGGCCCATCTTCCAACTTGAAATCGAATCGGCAACGGTTTGCATCGGCTTTGGGCAAATCCGCAACCACACCGGCAATGGTAAGTTCCAAGCCTTCAAGTTCAGCGGGCAATTGTTGTGCCAAATACTGATGCGCAGTCAGTGCCGCCCAAACAAAACCCAAAGGCACAAATGCTACCCTAAACTGCTTTAGCTTTATTAATAAGCCTGCCGATAACATAACCAGCAACAGGCAATAACCATCGGGTAGAACGGAAAATTGTTGTACCAGCACGTTACCGGACAGAAATAAAAGTGCCGATAATTCCATTGACGCTTTGGCAGGTTTAAACTATATAAAACAGAGTGATTTCATAAGATATTTCAAACCGGCTTGATACATTATGCCTAAAAAATTAATACAACGCTTTCTGCCCAGCCCTGAAACGATTAAAGACCATAAAAATCTGCAATTTTTAGGCGATAAGCTGCATGATCCCAATCTCTGGCATTTAAACCGGCGCTCGGTAGCCATGGCCTTCGCTATAGGCTTACTGGCAGCCTGGATCCCGACTCCGGGACAAATGGTGATCGCTGCGGTTGCTGCTTTCTACAAACGCGCCAATTTGCCACTTTCAGTGGCGCTGGTTTGGCTTACCAATCCGTTAACCATGCCGCCGTTGTTTTATTTTGCTTACCGCGTTGGACTTTCGGCACTAGGAATGGAACCCCAGAAAAATTTTGTTTTCAGTGTCGATAATGTGATGGGCGGGATTGCCGACTCCTGGCAGCCATTTTTAATAGGCTGTTTTATAGTCGGCATCAGCTGCTCCGCCATAGGCTATTTCGGTATCAATGCTTTCTGGCGCTATTACATCAATCAAAAATGGCTAGCAAGAAAACTCAGGCCAAGCAAACAAATCAACTTATAAGCATACCGTCTTCCATCTGCAAAACCCGGCCCATTTTGGTTGCCAACTCGTGATCGTGAGTCACTATCAAAAAACTGATATTGAGCTCCTGATTTAATTCTAGTATCAGATCATAAACCTGATCAGCGGTTTTACTATCCAGATTACCGGTAGGCTCATCGGCCAACACGCATTTGGGCCGGTTTACCAAAGCCCTGGCGACTGCCGCACGCTGCCGTTCGCCGCCGGACAATTCGCCCGGTTTATGCTCCAGCCTATGGCCGAGGCCGACTTTTTGTAGTATCTCCATTGCTTTATCACGGGCCTCAGGCACCGGTTTGTCGGCAATTAGCAACGGCATGGCTACATTTTCCAACACCGTAAACTCGCCTAACAAGTGATGGGATTGATAAACAAAGCCTAGTGACTTATTGCGTAATCGGGCCAATTTGTTGGCACTAATTAAGGAAATTTTGATTTGGTCTAGCGTGACTTCGCCGCTGCTTGGTTTTTCCAAGCCGCCCAGCAAATGCAGCAATGTACTCTTGCCGGAACCCGAAGCGCCCATAATGGCAACACGTTCGCCCTCGGCAATGCTTAAACTGACGCCTTTTAAGACCTCAACATCCAAGCTGCCTTGCCGGTAACGCTTGGTCAGGCCATCACATTGCAATACCGTGTTTTTATTCATATCTAAGTACTTCCGCCGGATTAACTTTGGCCGCCTGCCAAGCCGGATAGATGGTGGCCAGCAAGGTTAACACAAACGCCGCGCCGGCAATCGCATAAACGTCGGTCCAGATCAGTTGCGAAGGAATCTCGCTGATGTAATAGACTTCCGCCGACATGAATTTTACGCCGAACGTGCGCTCAATCGCTGGCACAATGGTCTCGACATTCAGAGCCAGCAGCACCCCACCGGTTATCCCCAAAAGGGTGCCGAAGCTGCCTATAATGGTACCCAACACCATAAAAATACCCATGATGGAACCCGAGGTTAAGCCCTGGGTTTTCAAGATTGCAATGTCGCCGCGCTTATCGGTAACCACCATGATTAAAGTGGAAACGATATTAAACGCGGCAACAGCGACAATCAGCAGGGTAATCAAAAACATGACCCGTTTTTCGATTTGCAGGGCTTTAAAGAAATTGCTGTGCGCCGATGTCCAATCGCTGACCCGGTAATCGTAAAACTGATTTGCCATGGAACGGGTGATCAACGGCGCGTTAAAAATGTCGTCCAATTTGATTCTTAACCCGGAAACCGCCTGATCCAAACGGAACAATTTGGCGGCGTCATCCAAATGGATGATGGCCAGATTGCGGTCGTACTCGTACATACCGACGTGAAACGTGCCGACTAAAGTAAAGCGCCGCATTCTAGGCAGCACGCCTGCCGGCGTCGAATTGAGTTGCGGGCTGATCACGGTAATTTTATCGCCCAGCACCACACCTAAATAATTTGCCAATTCATTGCCCAGCAAAATGTTGTATTCGCCGGGAATTAAATCGGATAATTTACCCTCGGTCATTTTACCGGCGATATCGGAAACTTTAGGCTCTACATCCGGCAAAATACCGCTTAACAGAGTGCCGCTAACGCGCCGGCCGGCATTAAGCATGACTTGGCCGTCAATAAACGGTGCTGTACCCAACACATGAGGATAATTTCCCAACCTCGGCTCCACCGTCTGCCAGTCATCAAGCTGACCATAGCGCCCGGTAAGGGTAGCATGTGAAGTCATACCCAGGATACGTTCTCTTAACTCGGTTTGATAGCCGTTAATTACCGACAAAACCGTGATCAATACTGTGACGCCCAAGGCAATACCGATGACGGAAATGAGTGTGATAAATGAAATAAATTGGGTACGGCGTTTGGCGCGGGTATAGCGCAACCCGATAAAAAAAATCAGAGGTTTAAACATAAACGGCTAATAGAGAGGAGGACAGCTTAAGACTTTCTGCACGTCGAGCAATAACCGTATAAATACAAGCTATGATCGGTTAATTCGTAGTTTAATCTGCCGGCTATTTCTTTTTGCCGGGCTTCGATTTGTTCATCGGTAAACTCATCGACCTTGCCGCATTTTACGCACAGAATATGATCGTGATGATCGCCTTTATCAAGCTCAAAAACCGAGTTGCCGCCTTCAAAATGATGCCGGGTAACTAACCCCGCCGCCTCGAATTGTGTCAACACCCTATATACCGTGCCAAACCGATATCCTCACCTTCGCTTAACAGGATTTTATAAACTTTCTCTGCGGTTAAGTGGTGTTCGTCAATTTGCTTTTCTAAAATCTGCAAAATCTTGACCCTGGGCAAGGTAATTTTAAGACCTGCATTTTTTAAATCTTGAGTTTCCAACATAAGCTTCACTTGTCCTGCTTACAGTTAATTGACAGTGTCGGGGCCATTGTAGCCTGTTTTTATCGGTAAACCCATGACAGATTTGTAGGCTATTAATTTAACATCCTGTATGATTTACGTTTTTGTACTGTTTCCCGCTATTAAATGAGAAATTTCTTTTTTCCTTTAATCTTACTGATCTGCCTTTCCACTACTGCTTGTACTTACATTCTGAACAATCTGCCCGGCGTCTACAAAGTAGACATACAACAAGGCAATTTCATTGACCAAGCCATGATCGACCAGCTTCGGCCCAATATGAGCAAGCGCCAAGTGCTGTTTATCATGGGTTCCCCTATGGTTTCCAGTCCATTTAACGACGATCACTGGGAATACCTTTATTCGTTCCAACCCGGTGGAGATGACCGCACCCAACGCAGTGTGGCCTTAGTCTTTAAAAACGACCATTTGGTGGGCGTTCAAGGCGATATACGACCCACCGCTTTACCGGTAGTAAAGCCTTCGGATCAAGCCACTGTGGAACTGCCCAAGCGCAATCTGGATAGAACTTTATGGGAAAAAATCAGCAGCTTGTTTACCGTTGACACCCCGCCCACCGCCGCAGAGGAAACCTCGAAAAAAACCAAACCCGACGCTGATGACGGCCAACTGGCGCCACCGTAGAACCCTTCTCAGTTAAGCGTTTGCGTCTTTATTAGCGCGCTGACGCCGGGCTTCCTTGGGATCATTGACCAGTGGGCGGTAAATTTCGATACGATCAGCCTGCTGTAAAAGCTGGTCCAGCGGACAAACCCGGCTGAATATGCCGATTTTATTGATCGTTAAATCAATTTCGCTAAATCTGGCCAAAACTCCCGACTCCAGTATCGCCTGTTCAGCGGTTGCGCCGGCAGGCACTTTAACCGGGAGAATCACTTGTTCTTCCGGCTTGGCATAAGCCACTTCCACGATTATGTAAGTATCAGCCATAAACTTCCTTAGCACGCGCGGTGAATGAACTGACCATCGTGTTGCAAATCTGGTTAAACAAGGTGCCGAAAGCCAGATTAGCAAGCTTACCATTCATTTCGAATTCCAGATTCAAGGAAATTTTGCTGGCGTCTTCCCGTAGCGGCAAAAAATCCCATTTTCCTTCCAAATAGGAAAACGGCCCTTCCAGCAATTTCATGGTGATCGAACCGGATTTATCTATCAAGTTTCGGGTTGAAAAAGACTTATGAAAACCACCTTTGGAAATCACCAATTCAGCTTCGATAATATCTCCCGAGCGCTTTAAAATCCGGCTACCGCTACACCAGGGTAAAAACTCGGAATACTTTTCTATATCGTTTACCAAATCCAGCATTTGCTGCGCAGAAAATTTAACCAGCGCGCTTTTTTGCACCAGGGTCATTTTAAATAACTCCGACCGCATGCAAAAACACCAAAAAAACCGCCGCCGGGGAAATATAACTAACCACCCATTTCCACACCTGATAGACGATGGCGTGCGGCATCGCCAATTCATCTTCGCTATCTTTGGTTTTCATAATCCAGCCTGCAAACACCGCAATGGCAAAGCCGCCAATAGGCAGCATCAGGTTCGCCGACAGATAATCAAACAGTTGGAAAATAGTCCGATCAAATAATTTGACTTGCGAGCCGATATTGAATGAAAACGCCGTGCCCAGGCCCAAAAACCAGACCGTAAAACCTGACCAAATGCAGGCTTGATAGCGGGTCATGCCCTTATTTTCCACCAACCAGGCTACTGCCGGCTCTATCAAGGAAATCGACGAGGTCAAGGCGGCAAAAACCAGCATCACAAAAAATAAAACCCCGAACAGATAACCCCCGGTCATATTGCCGAAGGCAATCGGCAAGGTCTGAAAAATCAGACCGGGCCCGGAACCGGGTTCCAGATTATTGGCAAAGACAATGGGGAAAATGGCGATACCGGCCAACAAGGCAACCACCGTATCGGTTCCGGCGATCAAGACTGCGGTTTTAGCAATCGACACAGGCCTGGGCAAATACGAACCGTACACCATAACCGCGCCCATACCCAGGCTCAAGGTGAAAAACGCATGCCCCATGGCGGTCAGTACGGCTTGTCCGGTGATTTTACTGAAATCCGGCGTAAACAAAAAATCCAATCCCTGCTGATAAGCACCCGACACCATGGCGTAAGCTACCAGCAGCATCAGTAAGACAAACAGGCAAGGCATTAAAAACTTTACCGATTTTTCCAAACCGCTTTGCACGCCGCGCGCCACCACCGACATGGTCGCCAGCATAAACACGCTATGCCAGAACACTTGTTGCAGGGGGTTGTTGATGAAACCATCGAACAGCAATTTGATGTTCTCGGCGTCGGCATCGATAAAACTGCCGGTAACTGCTTTCAGCGCATACGATCCAGCCCAACCGGCGATAACACTGTAATAGGATAAAATCAACGCACCTGCAATCAAACCCAACCAGCCCAGGTAATGCCAGTTAGGGTCGGCCTCCGCCTGTTCGGCCAGTAGCTCCATGGTATTGACCGGACTTTGCCGGCCCCGCCGCCCTAGCATGATTTCCGCTATCATGATAGGTAAACCGACTAACACCACGCACAACAAATAAACCAACACAAAAGCACCGCCGCCGTTTTCTCCGGTAATGTAAGGAAACTTCCAAATATTGCCCAGGCCAACGGCTGAACCGGTTGCCGCCAAAACAAAGGCGAAACGTGATGACCATTCACCATGAATTGATTTGCTTGTTGCTGACATTTCGTGTTTAAACCTCTAATAAAGCCTGGTTGCTGGTTAATTTCGGTTAAAATAACAAAATTATTACCTGCCGTCAGTTTAAAAAAAGGATTATTCCACTTACATGGCTGATAAAAAGTCAAAAAAAAACAACAAAACAGAAAACAATTCCATTGCGCAAAACCGGCAAGCCACGCATGAATACTTCATTGAACAGCGTTTCGAGGCCGGTCTGGTTCTGGAAGGCTGGGAAGTAAAAAGCCTTAGGGACGGCCGAATACAGCTTAAAGAAAGCTATGTCGGCATTAAAAAAGGCGAAGCCTGGCTTTACGGAGCGCATGTTTCGCCGATGCTATCAGCGTCCACTCATATTAAACCGGAAGCGGTACGCTCTAAAAAGCTGCTGCTGCACCGCTACGAGCTCAACAAACTGATCGGTGCCGTGGAGCGTAAAGGCTATACCTTGATCCCCTTGTCGATGTACTGGAAAAACGGCCGCGCTAAACTAGAACTGGGGCTGGCCAAAGGTAAACAACTACACGATAAACGCGCTTCCTCCAAGGATCGGGATTGGCAACGAGAAAAAGCGCGCATTATGAAACATGCTTAAGCCACTGATTATATGATAACCCCATGTCAACCGAATATTTCATCGAAAAAATCAAACAAGGTATACCGGTCAGCTTCCCTGATACCATGGCGGTAATTGCGCAACACTACGATTATCTGCCGACAGAATTCAGTAATGGCCTGGGTGAGGATTGCCTGATAAACGCCCCTGGTACCAACGAAGGCTCATGCAAAATTTTTGCCTTTGCCAAACTCAATAACCTGAATCAGAACCAAACCTTGAATCTCTTCGGCGATTACTACCGCATGGACGTGTTGCAAGACCCAGGCGGCACCAGTCATCAGAATATCAGGACTTTTATGAAATACGGTTGGGAAGGCATTCAATTTAAAAGCCCTCCGCTTACTCCCAAAGCGTGCCTATAGATTTTCTGATTGTCGGCCAGGGTTTGGCCGGGAGTCTACTAGCTTATGAACTTATGCAACGGGGATGCCGGGTTCTGGTCGTTGATAACGGCTTGGAAAACGCTTCCCGGATTGCCGCCGGCTTGATCAATCCGGTTACCGGCATGCGTTTGGTAAAAACGCCTTACATTGAACAACTGCTTCCGGTAGCTACGGCATTTTTCCAGCATCTTGCCAAGGAATTCGGTCAGGTTTTTTACCACGAAAAAAAATTGCTACGAATTTTTAAAAATCCTGGCGAAAATGAAACTTTCGCCAAACGCCGGTTAAATCCTGAGTATTCGCCATTTTTCGATGAAACCGATAATCCTTTCCAGTCTGACGGATTATTGCACCCCCCGCATGGTTTTGCGGTACAAAAACAAACCGGTTATCTGTCAACCCGGCCATTGCTGGAAAACCTAAAACAGTTTTTCATCAACCATGATGCCTATGTTCAAACTGTTCTAAGCTATCAAGATATTGAATTGTCCCCTAGGCTCCAATGGCGCGGCATTCAATGCCGACGCATTATTTTCTGTGAAGGCCATTGGGTAGCCCAAAATCCTTGGTTTTCCTGGTTACCGTTGCAACCGGCCGGAGGTGAAATCCTGACCTTAAACTTCGAGAAGATACTGCCTGACTATATTATCAATAACGGTCATTGGCTGATCCCGACAACCCCAAATCAAGCCAGACTAGGCGCAACTTACGAAGCTATGCCGCAAAGCAACCCAAACGGCCAGGCGGCGTTACTCTCCTCCTTAGCGGCCATGCTGTCCATCCGGCACACCACCGTACAAAGCCATGATTACGGCATCAGGCCTTGCACTTTGGATAAACAACCTTTTATCGGCCACCATCCCGCATACAACGCACTGTTGATATTCAACGGTTTCGGTTCCAAAGGCAGCCTGCTGATTCCGTGGTATTGCCGGTGTCTGGCCGACCACCTGCTCCACCGGCGAGCACTGCCCAGCCATTGCGATATAAACCGCTATGCCGCGCATTGCTCTGGTTGATCTGGCGCAACACTGGCTATGCCCTAAACTGAAGGCCGGCGATGCCGTAATCGATGCTACGGTAGGCAACGGTTTCGACACCTTGTTTTTAGCAAAATGCGTAGCACCGGGCGGACAAGTTTTCGGCTTTGATATTCAGGCGCAAGCGCTGGAAAACGCCAAGGCAAAAATACCCGGCGACCTTGTCGCCAGCCTGTATTGGCGACAAAACTGCCATAGCGCGATGAGCGAACACCTACCCGTAAGCTTACACGGCCGCATCAAAGCCGTTATGTTTAACCTGGGCTATCTGCCTGGGGCCGATAAAACCATAATCACCCGGCCTTGCTCAACCTTAAGCGCTTTAAAACAGGCTGTCGAACTGATTTCCCTCAACGGCGCGATTACCGTGGTTGCCTATCCCGGCCATGCCGGCGGCGGCAATGAATGCGCAACCGTGGCGGAATTTTGTCGAAACCTCAACCCCTTACAATTCCGCCTTGCCATAATTGACAGTATCTCCGCAACACCCACCGCACCCAAACTTTTCCAGATTGAAAAAATCGCCTGAACAGCGCTCATCCAATCTGTTATCATGCGCAACCCTGCCAATACACACTCAAGTTTCCCATGTCAGAATTCAATAATGTCACTGTGGTAAAGAAAGCCAATGTCTATTTCGACGGCAACGTTTCCAGCCGTACTTTGCGCTTTGCCGATGGATCAGTTAAAACGCTGGGGTTTATGTTACCCGGTGAATACACCTTTGGTACTGCCGACCCGGAATTGATGGAAATCATTAATGGTGACTTGGAGGTTTTGCTGCCTGATAATCCACAGTGGCAAAGCGTGAAAACCGGCGGCACTTTCAACGTGCCGGGCAACGCCAGCTTTACCGTCAGAATAATTACCGCAACGGACTATTGTTGTTCTTTTATAAAATAAAAGCCGCTAGACCTGATTACTACCGGCATTATAAACAACACTCGCCCGCCAGATCGCGCACGCCGCCGTTGGCAACCCCGAAAACCCTGACCTGATTCGGCATAATACAGGCATAATCTTCATGCAAATGGCCATGAAAGATAGTCTTCACCTTCATGGCCGCTGCCAGCTCACCTATGGCTTTAAAGCCAAAGCAATGCGATCCGGGCGCTTCGTGCGAAACTAAAATGTCGGCTTCCATGCCTTTTAAAAACTCGAACTCATCCGGCCAGATGGCCGATTGATACTTAAGAGACAACACACTATCCTGGCTAAACCCTCTGCCACTAGCTAAAAAAGCCTGTTTGCTTGGCCATTTCGGCATTTGCGGTGGATACCAGACCCGCCCTAAAAAAATACCGCCTAAACCGGCTATTCTGAGTCCGCCGATATTTTTGACGGTAAGATGCAGGTTGTTTTGAGCCAAACCTGAATGAAACAAATAACGGTATTTTTCCGGCGATTCAAAGTCATGATTACCGGCTATCCAGTAAATTTCAGTTAAGTTTAGAATCTCCTGAAGGCAATGCTCAAGAGGACTAACCAAATCGCAATCGCCCAATAAAACCACAGCAGCCGGCTTTTGGTTGTAAACCGCCTTGATTAGCGGCTTAAAATCGCCGTGAGGGTCTCCGGCAAATAAAATTTTTTTGGCAGTATCCATGAAAGCGACCGACTTTCGTTTAACACACAAGAGTTTTTAACTCAAATCATTGGGTTTTTTAGCTTTTTGACTAAATTTTAGGTTAAAATATTGGGCTATCAAAGCTTAAGGGATAAATCTTATACACTTTATCCTGCGGAGCGGGCGGATTTTTTGCCTGCCATCCGGCTAAACCCCCATTGCAGATACCGGCCCGATAAGGAACTGTATAACACAAAGGATTAATGACTGACTGGCAACCTTCCTGCCCGGGCTTGTCTAACGGCTTCACCCGGACGGAAGTTCAAAAAGTTTTTTTATGCAACTTTTAGAGTAATAACATGACTGATTTATCGCTTTATAGAAACATCGGTATCTTCGCACACGTGGATGCCGGTAAAACCACAACTACCGAGCGTATTTTAAAACTCACCGGCAAAATCCATAAAATTGGTGAGGTACATGATGGCGCGGCTACTACTGACTTCATGGTACAGGAGCAAGAGCGCGGGATTACAATCCAGTCAGCGGCCACCACCTGCTTTTGGCCGGGTAGCGTAAACCAATTCCCTTCGCACCGGTTTAACATCATTGACACGCCGGGTCACGTTGACTTCACCATCGAAGTATACCGTTCTTTAAAAGTTTTGGACGGTGGTATCGGTGTATTTTGCGGTTCCGGCGGCGTGGAACCCCAATCAGAAACCAACTGGCGCTATGCCAACGACTCCGAAGTCTCCCGGTTGATTTACGTCAACAAACTGGATCGTCTGGGCGCTGATTTTTATCGTGTGGTCAAGCAAATCGAAGAGGTTTTGGGTGCCAAACCGGTGGTTATGACCTTGCCTATCGGCCGCGAAGACCAATTTTCCGGCGTGGTTGATCTTTTAACACGCAAAGCCTGGATCTGGGACGATTCCGGCGATCCAATGAAATATGAACTCAAAGACGTGCCTGCCGATATGGTGGAGCAAGTTGAAGAATGGCGCGAAAAATTAATCGATTCCGTCGCCGACCAGGACGACGAAATCATGGAGCGCTATCTTGAAGGCGAAGAACCTAGCGTTGAAGAACTCAAACACTGCGTACGCAAAGGCACCATCAACATGAGTTTCTTCCCGACATTCTGCGGTTCATCGTTTAAAAACAAAGGCGTGCAGTTGGTGTTGGACGGCGTTATTGAATACTTGCCTAACCCAACCGAAGTCAAAGCCCAACCGGAAGTCGATCTGGAAGGCACGCCAACCGGCGAGTTTGCCGCAGTGGACCCGGAACGACCTTTGCGGGCGCTGGTATTTAAAATCATGGACGACCGTTTCGGTGCGCTGAACTTTGTCCGTATTTATTCCGGCCGTCTGAAGAAAGGCGACAGCATGCTGAACACCTACACCGGCAAAACCGAACGCGTAGGCCGCATGGTGGAAATGCACGCCAATGACCGCTCGGAAATCGAAACCGCCCAAGCCGGCGACATCGTGGCTTTGATCGGGTTGAAGAACGTGCAAACCGGCCACACCTTGTGCGATCCCGACAAACCGGCCACGCTGGAGCCTATGGTATTCCCGGATCCGGTTATATCCGTTGCCATTTCGCCTAAAGACAAAGGCAGCAACGAAAAAATGGGGGTTGCTCTCGGAAAAATGATACAGGAAGACCCGTCTTTCCGTGTTGAAACCGATGAAGACTCAGGCGAAACCATCATTAAAGGCATGGGCGAGCTGCACCTAGATATTAAAGTCGATATTCTAAAACGGACTCACGGTGTTGACGTGGTGGTCGGTAAGCCGCAAGTAGCCTACCGCGAAACTATCACCCGTCGCGTGGAAGATGAATACATCCACAAAAAACAATCCGGTGGTTCCGGGCAATACGCGAAAATCAACTACATTATCGAACCCGGCGAACCCGGCAGCGGATTTGCTTTTGAGTCGTCAGTGACCGGTGGTAACGTACCCAGAGAATATTGGCCCGCCGTGGAAAAAGGCTTCAAAAGTATGCTGGGCCTGGGCGTATTGGCAGGCTTCCCGTGTCTTGATTTCAAAGTAAACCTGACCGACGGTGGCTTCCATGCCGTGGACTCGTCATCCATCGCTTTCGAAATTGCCGCCAAAGCCGCTTTCAGACAGTCCATCCCCAAAGCCGGCCCGCAACTGATTGAGCCGATCATGAAGGTGGATGTGTTCACACCGGAAGACCACGTTGGCGACGTTATCGGTGACCTTAACCGCCGCCGCGGCATGATCAAATCGCAAGAGCCCAGTGCGACCGGCGTCAGAGTCAAAGCCGACGTACCGCTTAGCGAAATGTTCGGTTATATCGGCGACTTGCGCACTATGACCTCAGGACGCGGACAATTCTCCATGGAGTTCTCCCACTACCTGCCGTGTCCGAAAAACGTTGCCGACGAAGTTATTAAAGAAGTTGCCGAGCGCAATAAAAACAAATAACAACCGTTTCTTAACCTGCCGGAAAAGCAATCCGGCAGGTTAATCCTTAGCTTTTCACTTCGGCTATCCGCGCTTTAATCCAGCGGCTTTCGGCTTACTGCACCCCGTCCCATCGCTATTTGCTGTATCGAACATCATTGTTCAAGTGCTAATTTTGGCTAAAACTGATATTTTAACTAAGTCACTTAATCCTATCCGGTAACTGCAATAATGTTTTTCAGGCACAAAAAATGCTTTATTTGGCGGTATGAATCCATTAAAAATTTTACTTATTGAGAGCGAATCGATTAGCGAAACTCTGGCGCCGGTTTTGGTCAATTTTGGCTATACCGTCATTAATGCGTCTTCTGCAAAGGTACCGCTTTATCAGTTAGCTGACGACAATCAGCCGGGTTTAATCGCGTTCAACATTAAAAGTCCTAAGGCCTATCTGGCAGACATCCAGCAGCTTATTCAAAAATTAGCCATTCCGGTCATTATTTTTGCCACCGACGATAATCTGGAAACCATTAATCTGGTCGTTAAGGCCGGAGTCAGCGCTTATGTCGTGGATGGACTGGAAAATCACCGCCTGAACAGCATTATCCACATTGCCTTGGCCCGATTTAAAGAGCAACAGGACCTCAAGGAAGAGCTGGAAAAAACCAAATCCAAACTGGAAGAACGTAAATTAACCGACCGGGCCAAGGGTATTCTAATTAAAACCCGTGGTTTCAGCGAAGACGAAGCCTACCACACGTTGAGAAAACTGGCGATGGACCGTAATATTTCTATTGCCGAAATGTCGAAAAACGTTATTTCAATGGCCGAGTTACTAAAATAAATGTCAATAGAAAAGCCTATATTCCCTTATTTTCAACCGATCATCTGCACCGCCAGCGGAAAGATCATCGGCTACGAAGCCCTGGCTAGGCAGCAGGACGATAATGGCGACATTGTTTCCGCCGGTCATTTGTTTACCGCCACCGATGCCGCCAGCGATCAGCAATTATTATTGTTGGACCGCCTTGTCCGCCGCCAAGCCTTGGAACAATTTAAAGCTTTAAAATCGAAAGCTTATCTGGCCATTAATATTTCGGCGTCATGGATTGACCATCTAGAGGATTTTTCCGCTTTACCCACTTTGCAAATGCTGCAGGAGCTGGAAATTGATAAAAGCCGCATCATCGTGGAGATTACCGAATCCAAAGTCGAGCTTAAAAAACTCATCAATGCGGTTAAGGAATACCGCAAACACGGCATAAAAGTCGCCGTAGACGACTTCGGCACCGGCTATTCTCAGCTTGAACGCGTGGTCGCCATGAGGCCTGATATCATCAAATTGGATATGAAGTTATTCAAAAAAGCAGCCAAAGGCGGTGTGGAGCGCGATTTGGTGCATTTAATCACCAGTTTGAGTCAGCGAACCGCCAGCCGCATCGTTTGCGAGGGCGTGGAATCCAATGAGGAGTTTTTCTACGCGTTAAGCTGCGGTTCCCAGTTTATGCAAGGCTATTTATTCTCCAAGCCGGAGGCGGAATTCAAAACCCCGGACCATTACCAAAGCCAAATACAGCAACTCAGGAAAAAATTTTTAAAACGCACTACCAGCCGGGAACAAAAGAAAATTAACATCATAAAGCGCATAAAAGACTTAATCGAAATATTGCGCAAGTCCCTGGAAACCGATTTTAACCTGAACGAATTAGCAACTTATCCGTTTGAACAAAGCGGAATTTTAAGATTTTACCTATGCGATAACCAGGGCAATCAAATCTCCTCTAATTTTAACTTTTCCGACGGAAAATGGTTTGAGGAGCACCGTGAATTCGGTTTTAATTGGTCATGGCGACCCTATTTTTACGAGCTTCTGGCGTTAGAAAGCATTGATGA